>NZ_JBMKHP010000012.1:0-140372 GCF_049238705.1 Enterobacter cloacae complex sp. IR5403
ACGCCGTAGCGCCGATGGTAGTGTGGGGTCTCCCCATGTGAGAGTAGGGAACTGCCAGGCATCAAACAAGTGAAGAGGCCATCCGCAAGGATGGCCTTTTTGCGTTTCTGCACCTGCTTCCTTTCCATAAACAAATCACCTATCCCCCCATATATACGGTAAACTATCCCGGTTTTTGCATCAGGATAGCGTCTATGAATCACTCCCTTAAGCCCTGGAATACCTTTGGTATTCAACGGAATGCTAATCAAATCGTACGTGCCGACAGTGCTCAGCAGTTGCTGAATGCATGGCAAAACGCAACAGAAAACGGTGAACCCGTACTTATTCTGGGCGAAGGAAGTAATGTCCTGTTTCTCGATGATTTTGCGGGGACGGTAATCGTCAATCGCATCATGGGGATTGAGTGTAAAGAGAGCGCTGACAGCTGGCATTTACACGTGGGTGCTGGCGAGAACTGGCACCATCTGGTGCAATATACCCTTGAAAAAGGGATGCCAGGGCTGGAAAATCTGGCCCTGATCCCGGGCTGTGCAGGTTCATCTCCTATTCAAAACATCGGTGCCTACGGCATCGAACTGAAACACGTCTGCGAATATGTCGACTGTATCGAACTGGCGACCGGAACGGCGAAGCGCCTGACCGCAGAGCAGTGCCGCTTTGGCTATCGCGACAGCATTTTCAAGCACGACTATCAGGATCGTTTCGTCATTGTGGCCGTTGGCCTGCGCCTGGCGAAAGCCTGGAAACCCGTTCTGACTTACGGCGATCTGACCCGTCTCGACCCGGCTACCGTCACACCGCGTGAGGTATTTGATTCCGTTTGCCACATGCGAATGACCAAGCTCCCGGACCCGAAAGTTAACGGAAATGCGGGCAGTTTCTTCAAAAACCCGGTGATCAGCAGCGAAAATGCAAAAGCGTTTCTTGCCGGCTGGCCAACGGCCCCGCATTATCCTCAGGCGGATGGTAGCGTGAAGCTGGCCGCAGGCTGGCTTATCGATCAGTGTGAATTAAAAGGTACTACTCTTGGTGGCGCTGCTGTTCATCGTCAGCAGGCGCTGGTACTGATCAACCAGTCCAACGCGACAAGTGAGGATGTCGTCAACCTGGCGCATCATGTTCGCCAGCGCGTGGGCGAAAAATTCAACGTCTGGCTGGAGCCTGAAGTTCGCTTTATTGGCCGAACGGGCGAAGTGAATGCCGTGGAGACCATTGCGTGAAGGACAATACTATCCCGTTAACTCTCATCGGTATCCTTGCCGATGGCGAGTTTCATTCTGGCGAGCAGCTGGGCGAACAGCTGGGCATGAGCCGTGCTGCGATCAATAAGCATATTCAAACGCTCCGCGACTGGGGCGTGGATGTGTTTACGGTGCCGGGAAAAGGCTACAGCCTGCCGGAACCGATCCAGTTACTGAATGAAGAGATTATCCGCAGCCAGATTGGGCACGGTAACGTCGCGGTATTGCCGGTCATTGATTCGACGAACCAGTATCTGCTGGATCGCCTGAGCGAGCTGAAATCCGGTGATGCCTGCGTTGCCGAGTACCAACAGGCAGGACGTGGCCGCCGGGGGCGTAAGTGGTTCTCACCATTTGGCGCCAACCTCTACCTTTCCATGTACTGGCGGCTTGAACAGGGGCCAGCTGCGGCCATCGGGCTGAGCCTGGTCATCGGCATTGTGATGGCAGAGGTGCTGCACGATCTGGGTGCCGATCAGGTGCGGGTAAAATGGCCCAACGATCTGTATCTCAACGATCGAAAGCTGGCGGGGATCCTGGTCGAACTCACGGGAAAAACAGGCGATGCCGCACAGATCGTCATTGGGGCGGGGCTGAACATGGTGATGCGAAACGTGCAGAACGATGTCGTGAACCAGGCCTGGACCAACTTGCAGGAAGCGGGGATCACCATCGATCGCAATACGCTAGCCGTCCGCATGATCAATGAGTTGCGTAGTTCGCTGACGCTCTTTGAACAAGAGGGGTTAGCGCCATTCCTGTCTCGCTGGGAAAAGCTGGATAACTTTATTAACCGACCGGTGAAGCTGCTGATTGGGGATAAAGAGATTTACGGCACATCACGCGGCATTGACGCGCAGGGCGCGTTGCTTCTTGAACAGGATGGCGTGATTAAGCCTTGGGTGGGCGGTGAAATTTCGTTACGAAGTGCGGAGTAACCCTCTCCCCACAGGGGAGAGGGTGTAGCAGGTCATCACTGCGGATACGGCACCCAATCCCCGGCATTCAGTCGGACATAAGGCTTATTCTGATACTGGATCACCACCGCATTGGCGTTTTCCGATACCTCCGCCGTCTGTGGCAGCCCGCTGGTGAGCTGATCCCAGTTCACGCTATCTTCCACAAACAGCTTACCGTCTACTGCGCGAGCAACCAGTTCCGAGATAGCCAGATAGCTGCTTGGCTGGGTGATCTCAATGGGCGCTCCCTGATGCGGCGCCTTCATACCAAAGAACTTAATCCCGGCCGGAACGTTAGTGATGGACGGGCTTGGAATATCGCGTAGACCAGACACCTGCATCCTGTCGCCTTTCAGCGCCCCTCCGTGTTCTGGTACTACCACCACCATCACTTTGCGACCTGATTTTTCCAGCTCGTTGAAGAACGCGTTCAGCTCGTCAAAGAACTTCTGCGCACGGGCCTTATAATCGGCCGTTTTACTCACACCGGGATAATGGTTCCCGTCGTGCAGCGGCAGTGTGTTATAGAACGTCGCGCTACGTGTCCCTTCCTCTTTGCCGACGGTATCTAACCAGCGCTGAAGCACGGCGGTATCGTCATACACCGGCGAGCCATCAAAGCCCAGCAACGTTACCGGCAGCCCTTTCTGGTCCATCAGCGGGGCCTGCATGCCTCCCTGTTCACGCACTTCTTTCAGGAAGTTACCGAACTGACCGTTATGGCCCATCATCAGGTGCTGGGTAAAGCCCAGTTTTGCAAGGTTATCAAACAGGTAACACTGGTTAGCTGCCGGCTGGTAGAGGTTCTTATGCGAAGGCTGTCCGCAGCTGGCGCGCAGCAGGCGGATAGCCGCCGGGCCGCTGTACGACGTGGCCGAGTTGAAGTCTTTAAATTGAATATCGAAATGCGACCACAGCGGGTGCGACATCAAACCAGCCGCGTCAACGTCAGCCCAGGACAAAGAACAGATGTTAATGACCAGCAGCTCAAACGGCTGAGCATCGGCAGGCAGCGCGTCCGGGAATTTCGTCTGGCGCTTATCTTCCGCAGCGTAAAAACTGGAGAGCCACGCGTTCAGGTTAGTGGATGTCGGCGGTGCAGTCTGCGCAGGAATATCCCCAACCACAGGCGTATCCCCTGCTGTCGCGACGGTCGCGGCGGCGGAACCGCCCGTGGTGGTCACGGTTGTCGTCGGCTGACCGGCTGGCCACAGCGAAAAGCTCGGGCCCGTCAGCGTCAGAACGTTTAGCCAGATCATAATCGCGACGACAAACACCGTCACCCGGATCCACTGAGACAGGAACAGCCAGGCGACCAGCAGGACAAATACCGCGCCAATCATCTGCCAGTTAATAAAGCGCTCAACCAGATCGAGCATATAGTCCGCACTGAAACCTGCGACCTGTGAGCCCTGGCTCATGATGCTTTCAGGGCCGGGCAGCCAGGTATCATGCCAGAACAGGGCGAAACCGATGGGGATAGCGACCCAGTGACGTATACGGTGCAGCCTGAGGTTCGGGATTGGCATCAGCAGGAATGCCATAAACACCAGGTTAAGCAGAGGGTGGAAATTAAGATAGCCTGCCCACAGCAGACCAAACTTCACCAGAAAGTAGAAATTCCAGCCGGACAGGCCGCGCCAGTATTGCCAGAGTGGCGATGGCGCCGAAGAGGTATAGGTAGAATTAGTCATGTTTTCGGTTTGCCTTGACGTTCGGAGCGCGAGTCAGTGTTCCGGCGGGTTTAATATAGCGAGGTTTGACGAACAGTAATCTGACCGTATCGCGAATACGGCGCAGGGAATGGCGTGCATAGTAGCCAAGCGGCAAAAAAATCAGCGCGCACAGAACAACCAGTTGGATGATATCGCTGATATTCATAATGGCGCGCTCTCCTTGTTCTCATCCAGTAAGCGTAGCGGCTCAGGTACCCGACGCCAGACATGCCCGTCATGTTTCGCATTGAGTACCGGTTTGGCACCGCTGGTGACAGGCAACGGTTTGGCCCACTTTTCAGGAGCCAGGGCACGCATCTGGACAAGCTCAGCGCTGATCAAATTATCTTCAAACCAGACCATGCGGTTCGAGAAAATATCTCCGGTAGGAAGCGGGAAGATATGGTTAAGCGCCGTATCCAGATCGTTCACCCGGCAGAAGGAGAGGAACAGCACCAGGCGGTTATCGCCAATGGTCATGATGTCCCCGATACGGTTAGGGCGGCACAGAGTAAGTGCCTGCTCAACGCGAATGCCCGGCACGGGGCGCAGGGCAACCATCACCCCTTTTCCGTCTGCCGGTAACAGCGTATTGCTCATCATGTTGCCCACTGCATCGCAGAAGGTGTCCCATTTCTGGTAGCCGCGCAGTTTCATCGGCTGCGTCATTGAAAGCAGGGTGCTGATATCTTCCGGAACATGTCGATTAAACTGCTGACCCTGAATGCTTTCGATCAGCGTCAGACAGCGCGACAGGGGAGCATTCCACGGGATGACCATATTCGCGCCGCAGCCCAGTAATAAGCGCTCATCAGTGGCGCGCAGGCTGGTATTATTTTCACGCACCACAATTTTTAACGCGCTCCCGCGCTGGCGACGTAATGTGTGAATGTGCCTTGCCAGCGTTTCGATTTGGTTATTCTGGATCAACGAGAAGATAATGGTCGCCGCCTGCGTGGTGCGCGCCTCATCAAATAAGGCTTCATTGGTATCGAACAATGACCAGTGCTCAGACAGTGCAGGCGCACCTTCCAGTACCGCAATATGGCTCAGAACGCGTTTTTCATCACTGCGTGGCTGAACTACCGTCTCTTCCTGTTGAGCAAGATGCCACTCATCCCCGACATGTTTGAGGGTAAGTTGTTGTCGGGAGCTCACCCCTTTTTCATTGCACCAGAAAGCCACGTCGTAAAGATGGCTGTCGGCCTGGACGCGAATACTGGCCAGGCCATAGAGGGAACGGTATTCACTCATTAAAAGTGAAAAAAGCTTGTCATTATTACTGCCTGGGTTAACAACCAATAAGGTGCAATTTTGATTTTTTGCCCATCTGTTGATTCTTTCCAGCCATTTCAGCAGTTTTTCAGAGGGGATATTTTGCAGGCCGTTATTAGAGCATTTTAGAATCAGTAAATAGTGTTCGGGAACAATAGAACACTGAATATCGCGGGGTAAAAAGTATAGACTGTCAGCCTCCGCAGGCATGGAAAATAATCGTACTGTCTGGGGTCCACGGTCACTGTCGAGCCTGATGATTGACTTCGGCTCTTCGCCCATCGTAATGACGGCCACGCGGGAATCCTTCCCCTGCGCCGCTATCGTCTGGTTTACCAGACTGATGGCATCTTCATTACGATCCGTATTAACCCACCAGACTCCTCCGACTGGCATGTGGCGCAATTCGTCCCATAATGACTGGATGCCAATAGAAAATATGGAGTCCACGGTGTCCCTCTTTTCGTCGAATTTCTATGTCTCTCAGTTTACTAGCGAAAGCGTAGAAATAAACCTAACATTGAAATTAAAGAACATCAGATTTAGCATGTAAATGAAATTTAGTGGGCAGGACGCCTCGCTGCATCTGAATCTTATGATTTTACTCAAAGGGATGAAAAAAGAATGCAAAATAACGAACCCGCAACCCCAGTCGACTCAAGTCTGGGTTACACATTCCAGAACGATTTTTTGGCACTCACGCAGGCTTTTTCTTTGCCTGAAATAGATTACACCGATATTTCCCAGCGGGAACAGTTGGCGGCGGCTATTAAACGTTGGCCGTTATTAGCTGAGTTTGCCCAACAACAATAAGGAAGCCATTGATGGCTGTACTAGGATTACAGGGCGTCCGTGGTGGGGTGGGTACAACTTCCGTTACCGCGGCGCTGGCGTGGTCATTGCAGGTATTAGGTGAATCGGTACTGGTCATTGATGCCTGTTCCGATAATTTGCTGCGCATGTCATTCAATGTCGACTTTACGCATGCAAACGGCTGGGGACGTGCGCTTCTGGACGATAAAGACTGGCGGGATGCGGGTTTGCGTTATACCTCCCAGCTCGATTTGCTTCCCTTTGGTCAATTGACCGAAACCGAGCGCGGGAATGAAGCCGCGTACCAGCGCCTGTTCTCTCGCTTCATCACCGCATTGCAGAGCCTGAAAGAGAGCGGGCACTATCAGTGGATCCTGCTGGACCTGCCGCACGGCGCCGCGTCGCTGACCCGCCAGCTGCTGGCGCAGTGCGACCATGTGCTCTCCATCGCGAACGTAGATGCGAATTGTCATATCCGTCTGCATCAGCAGCCGATGCCTGCTAATGCCCATATTCTGATCAACGATCTGCGCATTGGCAGCCAGATCCAGGACGATCTCTACCAGGTCTGGCTCCAGAGTCAGCGCCGCCTGTTGCCGATGGTGATCCATCGTGACGAAGCGATGGCGGAGTGCCTCGCGTCGAAACAACCTCTCGGGGAGTACCGTAGCGATTCACTGGCGGCGGAAGAGATCCTGACGCTGGCCAACTGGTGTCTGCTGCACTTTGCTAAACGGCCGGAGCCTGCCGGGAGTTCAGTATGAGCCGCCTGACTAACTGGCTGCTCATTCCGCCGGTCAGTTCGCGCTTAAGTGAACGCTACTGCCATTACCGTCATCACGGCGCCTCGTCGCTGAGCGCTGCGCTGGGCTGTTTGTGGATGATTCTGGCGTGGATGTTCATCCCCCTCGAACATCCCCGCTGGCAACGCATTCGTGCGCGCCACGGTGAACTCTATCCGCATATCAACCCTGACAAGCCGCGTCCGCTGGATCCCGCGCGCTACGCTATTCAGTCCATCTGGCTACTAACGACCTCAACGGGCGCGGAGAAAAAAACGTCCCGCTGGCGCAGCTTCGATCGTGTGCAGAACCTGCGTGAACACTACCACCAGTGGCTTGACCGGCTACCTGACCGGGTGGGCGACAAAACGGGTCATTTAGATAACCACAAAGAGCTCGGGCACCTACACCCGGGCTTGCGGCGTTTTATTCTCGGCGTGGTTGTGGTGTTCTCGCTGATTCTTGCGCTGGTCTGTATTACCCAGCCCTTCAACCCGCTGGCGCAGTTCACCTTCCTGATCCTGCTGTGGGGCGTGGCGCTGCTGGTGCGGCGCATACCAGGGCGTTTTTCTGCCCTGATGCTGATTGTGCTATCGCTGACCGTTTCCTGCCGCTACATCTGGTGGCGATATACCTCAACGCTGAACTGGGACGATCCGGTCAGCCTGGTGTGCGGCTTAGTGCTGCTGTTTGCTGAGACTTATGCCTGGATCGTGCTGGTGCTGGGTTACTTCCAGGTTATCTGGCCGCTGAATAGACAGCCGGTGCCGCTGCCAAAAGACACGACCCAGTGGCCTACGGTGGACCTCTTCGTGCCGACCTATAACGAAGACCTGTCGGTGGTAAAAAACACCATTTACGCCGCGCTGGGTATCGACTGGCCGAAGGATAAAATCAAAATCTGGATCCTCGATGACGGTGGCCGCGCCGAGTTCCGCCAGTTCGCGGACGAAGTGGGGGTAGAGTACATCGCCCGTACCACGCATGAACACGCGAAAGCCGGTAACATCAACAATGCGCTGAAATATGCCAAAGGGGAGTTCGTCTCTATTTTCGACTGCGACCACGTGCCAACGCGCTCGTTCCTGCAAATGACCATGGGCTGGTTCCTGAAGGAGAAAGAGCTGGCGATGATGCAGACGCCGCACCACTTCTTCTCGCCGGACCCGTTTGAACGTAACCTCGGCCGTTTTCGTAAAACCCCGAACGAGGGCACGCTGTTCTATGGACTCGTGCAGGATGGCAACGACATGTGGGACGCCACGTTCTTCTGCGGCTCCTGTGCGGTGATCCGCCGCAAGCCGCTGGATGAAATTGGCGGCATCGCCGTCGAGACGGTCACGGAAGATGCGCACACCTCGCTGCGTCTGCACCGTCTTGGCTATACCTCCGCCTACATGCGCATTCCTCAGGCGGCGGGGCTGGCCACGGAATCCCTGTCGGCGCACATCGGCCAGCGTATTCGCTGGGCCCGCGGCATGGTGCAAATTTTCAGGCTCGATAACCCGCTGATGGGTAAAGGACTGAAGCTGGCGCAACGGCTGTGCTACGTCAACGCCATGTTCCACTTCCTGTCGGGTATTCCACGGCTTATCTTCCTCACTGCGCCGCTGGCGTTCCTGCTCCTTCACGCTTACATCATCTATGCGCCTGCGCTGATGATTGCTCTGTTCGTTCTGCCGCACATGATCCACGCCAGCCTGACGAACTCGAAGATTCAGGGGAAATATCGCCACTCCTTCTGGAGTGAAATTTACGAAACGGTGCTGGCCTGGTACATCGCGCCGCCAACCATGGTGGCGCTGATTAACCCGCATAAAGGGAAATTCAACGTCACCGCGAAGGGCGGGCTGGTGGAAGAGGAGTATGTCGACTGGGTGATCTCCCGGCCCTATATCTTCCTGGTGCTGCTGAATATTGTGGGCGTGATTGTTGGGATCTGGCGCTACTTCTACGGCCCGGAAAACGAAATTCTGACGGTCTTCGTGAGTATGGCGTGGGTGTTTTATAACCTGATTATCCTCGGTGGCGCGGTGGCGGTATCGGTGGAGAGCAAACAGGTTCGCCGCGCGCATCGCGTCGAAATCAGCATGCCAGCGGCCATTGCTCGCGACGATGGACATCTCTTCTCCTGTACCGTACATGACTTTTCGGATGGCGGTCTGGGTATCAAGATCAACGGTCAGGCGAAGGTGCTGGAGGGGCAGAAGGTCAACCTACTGCTTAAGCGCGGCCAGCAGGAGTATGTCTTCCCGACGCAGGTGGTGCGTGTGAGAGGAAATGAAGTGGGTCTGCAACTGATGCCGCTGACCAAAAAGCAACACATTGATTTTGTGCAGTGTACGTTTGCCCGCGCGGATACGTGGGCTCTCTGGCAGGACAGCTTCCCTGAGGATAAGCCTCTGGAAAGCCTGCTGGATATTCTTAAGCTGGGGTTCCGTGGCTATCGTCACCTTGCAGAATTTGCCCCGTCGTCGGTGAAATTAATTTTCCGGTCACTTACTTCACTGGTTTCCTGGGTCGTGTCGTTCATTCCGCGTCGACCTGAGCGAGATGAAGCGAAGCAGGCGGACCCGGTTATGGCTCAACAATGATGATAACGCGATGAAAACAAAACTTTCCTGGTTATGTGCAGTGGCAATGGGGATGAGTGCGCTCCCTGCAACAGTGGCTAACGCGGCGCCTGATAACGCAGCGACCACGCCCGCGCCAACGGTGCCTGTCGTCGCGCAAGCGACCGATCCGGTTGTGACGGCCGCGCCGGGGCAGACGGAGAACGTCGTCCCGAATCAGCCGACGACGGGGAATACGCTGCCCGCCGACAACCCGGTGGTTGGGCAGGTCTTGCCTGGCGTGCCGGGAGCCAGTGCGCCGGTGGTTGCCGAAAATACGCCGTCGCGTGACGTTAAGCTGACGTTTGCCCAGATCGCGCCTCCTCCGGGCAGCATGGTTCTGCGCGGCATCAACCCAAATGGCGGCATCGAATTCGGTATGCGCAGCGATGAAGTTGTGTCGAAAGCGATGCTCAACCTGGAATACACCCCATCGCCGTCGCTGCTGCCGGTGCAGTCCCAGCTTAAGGTCTATCTGAATGACGAGCTGATGGACGTCCTGCCCGTCACTAAAGAGCAACTGGGTAAGAAAACCCTGGCTCAGGTGCCGATTAACCCGCTGTTTATCACCGACTTTAACCGCGTGCGTCTGGAGTTTGTCGGCCACTACCGCGATGTCTGTGAAAACCCGGCCAGCAGCACCCTGTGGCTGGATGTCGGTCGTAACTCTTCGCTTCAGATGACCTATCAGCCGCTGGCGTTGAAAAACGATCTCTCCGCCTTCCCGGTGCCGTTCTTCGACCCGCGTGATAACCGTCCGCTGAACCTGCCGATGGTCTTTGCCGGCTCGCCGGATGTGACCGAACAGCTGGCGGCCTCTATCGTGGCATCCTGGTTTGGTTCCCGCTCCGGCTGGCGTGGTCAAAGTTTCCCGGTCATGTACGACAAAATGCCGGACAAAAACGCGATCGTGTTTGCCACCAACGCCAAACGCCCGGCATTTCTGCGTGACCATCCGGAGGTGAAAGCGCCCACCATCGAGATGATCAGCCATCCGGACAATCCGTACGTGAAGCTGCTGGTGATCTTCGGCCGTGATGACAAAGATCTGGTGCAGGCGGCGAAAGGCATTGCGCAGGGGAATATCCTGTTCCGCGGCAACAGCGTTGTGGTGGATGAGGTGAAACCGCTGCTGGCGCGTAAGCCTTATGATGCGCCGAACTGGGTACGTACCGACCGGGCCATCACCTTTGGCGAGCTGAAAACCTATGAAGAGCAATTGCAGTCAACCGGGCTTGAACCGTCTCCTGTCAGCCTGTCGCTGAACCTGCCGCCGGATCTCTATCTGCTGCGCACCAACGGCATTGATATCAACCTGAACTACCGTTACACCGCGCCGGCAACCAAAGACAGCTCGCGCATGGATATCAGCCTCAACAACCAGTTCCTGCAATCATTCAGCCTGGCCAGCAGCCAGGAGACAAACCGGTTGATGCTTCGTCTGCCTGTATTGCAGGGGCTGCTGGACGGCAAAACCGATGTGTCGATCCCGGCGCTGAAGCTCGGTGCGGTGAACCAGCTGCGGTTTAACTTCCAGTATATGAACCCCATGCCGGGTGGATCGGTGGAAAACTGTATTACCTTCCAGCCGGTGCAAAACCACGTGGTGATTGGTGATGATTCCACGATCGACTTCTCGAAGTATTACCACTTTATTGCGATGCCGGATCTGCGTGCCTTTGCTAACGCCAGCTTCCCGTTCAGCCGCATGGCAGACCTCTCTGAATCGATTGTCGTGATGCCAAAAGCGGCCAACGAAGGCCAGGTTACCACGCTGCTGGACACCATGGGCACCGTCGGGGCGCAAACCGGCTTGCCGGCTATCAACGTGACGGTGACGGATGACGGTAGCCAGATCCAGAACAAAGATGCCGATATCATGGTCATCGGCAACATTCCGGACAAGCTGAAAGACGAGAAGCGCGTCGATCTGCTGGTGCAGGCGGCTCAGTCGTGGGTTAACACGCCGCTGCGTCAGACCGAGTTCCCGAGCATCATGCCGGACAGCGGCGATCGTCAGGCCAATATCAGGACGACCGTAAGTTCAACGGGTCCGATGGCCGCGATTGTCGGCTTCCAGTCGCCGTACAACGACCAGCGCAGCGTTATCGCCCTGCTGGCGGACAGCCCGCGCGGCTATGAGCTACTCAACACGGCCATGAACGACAGCGGTAAACGGGCGGCAATGTTCGGTTCCGTCTCGGTGATCCGTGAGTCGGGGGTAAACAGCCTGCGCGTGGGGGATGTCTACTACGTCGGTCATTTGCCGTGGTTCGAACGCCTGTGGTACGCCCTGTCTAACCACCCGGTGCTGCTGGCCGTGCTGGCGGCGCTCAGCGTTGTATTGCTGGCGTGGGTACTGTGGCGTCTGCTGCGAATCATCAGCCGTCGTCGTCTTAACCCGGACCATGAGTAAGCGGTGATGGAAATCTTTCGCGGGTGTGTAGTCGCAGCGTTGATGCTGGCGGCGGCGAATCTTCACGCCGCCTGTCGCTGGCCTGCCTGGGAGACGTTCAAGCAGGATTATATGAGCGAAAGTGGACGCGTCATTGATCCCAGTGACGCGCGCAAAATCACCACCTCCGAAGGGCAAAGCTACGGACTGTTCTTTGCCCTCGCAGCAAACGATCGCAAGGCGTTCGATCTGCTGCTGGCATGGACGCGCGATAACCTTGCCGAGGGAGATTTAGCCCAACATCTCCCGGCCTGGCTGTGGGGAAAAAAGGACGACGAAACCTGGGCGGTTATCGACCCTAACTCCGCGTCTGATGCCGATATCTGGATTGCCTGGTCGCTGCTGGAAGCCGGGCGGCTGTGGAAAAATCCCGATTACACGCGCACGGGTAAGGCGCTGTTGACGCGCATTGCCAGTGAGGAAGTGGTGAAGGTGCCGGGGCTGGGTTCTATGCTGCTGCCGGGTAAAGTCGGTTTTGCCGAAGAGAGTGTCTGGCGCTTCAACCCCAGCTACCTGCCGCCGCAGCTTGCGAGCTATTTCACCCGCTTTGGCGCGCCGTGGACGACGCTCCGTGAAACCAACCTGCGTCTGCTGCTGGAGACCGCGCCTAAAGGATTTTCCCCGAACTGGGTGAAATACCAGAAAAAGGGCGGCTGGCAGCTGTCGCAGGATGCATCCCTGATCGGCAGCTACGATGCGATTCGCGTCTATCTGTGGGTAGGGATGATGAACGATAACGATCCGCAGAAAGCCCGGCTACTGGCGCGTTTCAAGCCCATGGCGACCACCACAATCAAACAAGGCTTGCCGCCGGAGAAAGTGGACGTCGCGACCGGGAAACGCACCGGAAATGGGCCGGTAGGGTTTTCTGCCTCCCTCCTTCCGTTTTTACAAAACCGGGACGCGCAGGCGGTGCAACGCCAGCACGTCGCCGATCGTTTTCCCGATAACAATGCTTATTACAGCTACGTTCTGACCCTCTTTGGACAAGGGTGGGATCAGCATCGTTTTCGTTTCACCGTGCAAGGTGAATTACTACCGGATTGGGGCCAGGAATGCGCACGTTCACACTGAATCTACTCACCTTATCGCTTGGTCTGGCGCTAATGCCCCTGGCCCAGGCCGCCAACTCCCCGCAGCAGAGACAGCTGCTGGAACAGGTCCGTCTGGGGGAATCCACCCAGCGTGAGGATTTAGTGCGCCAGTCGCTCTATCGCCTTGAGCTGATCGACCCCAACAACCCGGACGTGATTGCCGCGCGCTTCCGCTACCTGTTACGACAGGGCGATACGGCGGGCGCGCAAAAAGAGCTGGATCGCCTGAAAGGAATGGCACCCGATTCCAGTGCCTATCAGTCATCCCGTACTACTATGCTGCTCTCCACGCCGGATGGTCGTCAGGCCCTCCAGCAGGCTCGCCTGCTTGCCACCACCGGGCACACCCAGGAAGCCATTGCTGCGTATGACAAACTGTTTGACGGTAAGCCGCCCAGCGGCGACATCGCGACGGAGTACTGGAACGTGGTGGCGAAAGAGCCAGCCCGCCGCAACCTGGCCATTAATCAGCTTAAGAAAATAAACGCCAGCAGTCCGGGCAACGTCCCGCTACAGTCCTCGCTGGCACAGCTTCTGTTCCAGAGCGGACGGCGTGATGAAGGGTTTGCGGTGTTACAGGAGATGGCCAAATCGAACAATGGCCGCAGTCAGGCGTCGGACATGTGGTACCAGCAGATCAAAGATCAGCCGGCCAGCAGCGCCAGCGTTACCGCGCTGCAACAATACCTGAGCGTGTTCAGCGATGGCGATAACGTGACGGCGGCGCGCGCCCAGCTTGAAGCGCAGCAAAAACAGCTCGCCGATCCGGCGTTCCGCGCCAAAGCCGAAGGGTTAGCCGCAGTGGATGCAGGGCAGGGCAGTAAAGCGGTAACGGAGTTGCAGAAAGCAGTCAGCGCCAACCACGCCGACAGTGAAGCCGTAGGCGCGCTGGGGCAGGCCTATTCTCAGAAAGGCGATCGCGCGCGCGCGGTTGCGCAGTTTGAAAAGGCGATCGCCCTCGATCCGCAGAGCGATAACCGGGGCAAATGGGACAGCCTGCTGAAGGTCAACCGATACTGGCTGCTGATCCAGCAGGGGGATAACGCCCTGAAAGCCAACAATACGGCCCAGGCCGAACGCTATTACCAGCAGGCGCGCAATATCGACAATACCGACAGCTACGCGGTTCTGGGGTTAGGTGATGCGGCGGCGGCGCGCAAAGATAACGACGCGGCCGAACGCTATTACCGCCAGGCGTTGCGGATGGACAGCAGCAACAGTAACGCGGTGCGCGGTCTCGCCAATGTTTATCGCGCGCAGTCTCCGGAGAAGGCGACGCAGTTTATTCAGTCGCTCTCTGCCAGCCAGCGCCGCAGCATTGATGATATTGAACGTAGCCTGACGAACGAGCAGCTGTCAGCCCAGGCCGAACAGCTGGAAAGCGAAGGGAAATATGCGCAGGCCGCAGAAATTCAGCGCCGACGCCTTGCGCTTTCCCCGGGCGACGTGTGGATCACCTACCGGCTGTCACGCGATCTGTATAGCGCGGGTCAGCGCAGCCAGGCGGATAACCTGATGCGTCAGCTGGCAAGCCAGAAACCGGGCGATCCGGATCAGGTTTACGCCAGCGGGCTGTACCTGTCCGGTAACGATCAGGACCGGGCGGCGCTGGCGCATCTGAACACGCTGCCGCGCGACAGGTGGAACGGCAACATTCAGGCGCTGGCGGACCGCCTGCAAAGTAACCAGGTACTGGAAACCGCCAACCGCCTGCGCGACAGTGGAAAAGAGCAGGAGGCGGAAACGTTGCTTCGCCAGCAGCCTCCGTCCACCCGTATCGACCTGACGCTGGCGGACTGGGCTGAACAGCGGGGCGATCATGAGGCCGCGAAAACCGCCTACAACACCGTCCTGCAACGCGAACCGCAGAACGAAGACGCGATCCTCGGCCTGACCGAGGTCTCTCTTGCCCAGGGCAATAGGGACGCGGCGCGCGCGGCGCTGGCGAAACTGCCCGCGGCACAGAACGGCGAACCGCTCTCCATCAATATGCAGCGCCGGCTTGCCATGGCGCAGGCTGGCCTGGGCGATCGTGCCGCGGCAGAAAAGACCTTCAACGCCATTCTTCCGCAGGCCAAATCGCAGCCGCCTTCGATGGAAAGTGCGCTGGTGATGCGCGATGCCGCCCGTTTCCAGGCACAAAATGGTCAGCCTCAGCAGGCGCTGGACACCTGGAAAGATGCGATGGTCTCATCGGGCATCACAACGACCCGTCCGACCGATAACGACAGCTTTACGCGGCTCACGCGTAACGATGAGAAAGATGACTGGCTGAAGCGCGGCGTGCGCAGCGATGCAGGCGATCTTTATCGTCAGCAGGATCTGAACGTCACGCTGCAACACGACTACTGGGGCTCCAGCGGCACGGGAGGCTATTCCGACCTGAAAGCGCACACCACCATGCTCCAGGTTGATGCGCCGCTGTCGGACGGACGTATGTTCTTCCGTAGCGATCTGGTCAATATGAACGCCGGTTCCTTTGACACCGATAACGGAACCTACGATCCGACATGGGGTACCTGCGCCGAAACGCCATGTCACGGCAGCACGAACCAGTCGGCCAACGGCGCCAGCGTGGCCGTCGGCTGGCAGAACAAAACCTGGTCGTGGGATATCGGTACGACGCCGATGGGCTTCGACGTGGTCGATGTGGTGGGTAGCCTGAGCTACAGCAACGATTTAGGGCAGATTGGCTACACCCTGAACGCCCATCGCCGTCCGATTTCCAGCTCGGTGCTGGCCTTCGCCGGGCAAAAAGATCCCAATACCGACACCACCTGGGGCGGCGTGCGTGCCACCGGCGGCGGCGTGAGCATGAGCTATGACAAAGGCGAAGCTAACGGGATCTGGTCAAGCCTGAGTGCCGACAGCCTCACCGGGAAGAATGTCGAAGATAACTGGCGCGTCCGCTGGATGACCGGCTATTACTACAAGCTCATCAATCAGAACAACGAACGCCTGACGGTGGGCGTGTCCAACATGCTCTGGCATTACGATAAGGATTTAAGTGGTTATTCGCTGGGCCAGGGCGGTTACTACAGTCCCCAGGAGTATGTGTCGTTCGCCTTACCGGTGAACTGGCGTAAACGCACAGAGAACTGGTCATGGGAGCTGGGCGGCTCAGTCTCCTGGTCTCATTCAAAAACAAAAGATGTGATGCGTTATCCGTTACAGGGACTGATCCCGGACAATGAGCCAGGCCGTTATACTGATAAAGGTGTGATGGAAACCGGAAGTAGCTCGTCAGGGACGGGTTATACCGCAAGGGCGATTGTTGAACGCCGCGTGACGTCCAACTGGTTTGTCGGTCTGGGCGTCGATATTCAGGAAGCAAAAGACTATACCCCGAGCCATGCGCTGCTCTACGTTCGGTATTCTGCCGCGGGCTGGCAGGGTGATATGGACTTACCACCGGAACCGCTGGTGCCTTATGCAGACTGGTGATCGGATTTTTACTTAATCTAATTGTAAGTCTCTCTTAAAAGTGCAGCTATCGGGTATACTCGGACGCACCAGGTTTACACCCTGGTGCGTCCTGCGCTTCGAGTTTTGTGGAGAGTCATTTTGCGTGTCAGCCGTTCCTTAACGATCAAACAGATGGCGATGGTGTCTGCCGTCACAATGCTGTTTGTCTTCATCTTCTGCGTCATTTTGCTGTTTCACTCCGTACAGCAGAACCGCTATAACACGGCTTCGCAACTGGAAAGTATTGCCCGCTCGGTGCGGGAACCCCTGTCGGCCTCGATCCTGAAAGGGGATATCCCCGAGGCGGAATCCATCCTGAAGCGCATTCAGCCCGCCGGTATCGTGAGCCGCGCGGATGTGGTGCTGCCGAACCAGTTCCAGGCGCTGCGGATGAGCTTTATCCCGGAGCGTCCCGTCCCGATGATGGTGATGCGCCTGTTTGAACTGCCGGTGCAAATTTCCCTGCCTCTCTATTCCCTGGAAAGACCGGCTAACCCGCAGCCGCTGGCCTACCTGGTGCTACAGGCTGACTCGTACCGCATGTATAAATTCGTCATGAGCTGGGTTGCAACGTTAGTGACCACTTACTTACTTCTGACATTAATGCTGAGCGTGGCGCTGACGTGGTGCATCAACCGGTTAATTGTGCATCCGTTGCGCCGCATAGCCCGGGAGCTGAACGACCTCTCTCCACAGGAGCACATGGGGCATCAGCTTCCCTTGCCGCGCCTGCATCACGACGATGAAATTGGCATGCTGGTCCGGAGTTACAATATCAACCAGCAGCGTGTCCTGCGTCAGCAGAAAGAGCTTAGTAGCAATGCCACCCGTTTTCCGGTATCCGATCTGCCAAACAAAGCGTTTTTAATGGCCTTGCTGGAGCAGACCGTCGCCCGCCAGCAGACCACCGCGCTGATGGTGATTGCCTGCGAAACCTTGCAGGACACGGCGGGCGTGCTGAAAGAGAGCCAGCGCGAGATGCTGTTACTGACGCTGGTGGAAAAGGTGAAATCCGTTCTGGCGCCGCGCATGGTGCTCACCCAGGTCAGCGGTTATGACCTGGTGGTGATCGCGCACGGTGTTAAAGAGCCGTGGCATGCCATTACGCTAGGTCAGCAAGTACTCACTGTCATTAATGAGCGGCTGCCCATTCAGGGTATCCAGCTTCGCCCGAGCGCCAGCATCGGTATTGCGATGTACTACGGGGGGCTGACCGCCGAGCAGCTTTATCGTCGGGCCTTCTCGGCCGCGTTCACCGCGCGCCGAAAAGGCAAAAACCAGATCCAGTTCTTTGATCCGGAGCAGATGGAAAAAGCCCAGCAGCGCCTGACGGAAGAGAGCGACATTCTGACGGCGATGGATAATCGCCGGTTTGCGCTCTGGCTACAGCCGCAGGTCAATTTGCGTACGGGTGAAGTGACCAGCGCCGAAGCGTTGCTGCGTATGCAACAGCCGGACGGCACGTGGGAGCTGCCTGAGGGGATGATCGAACGTATCGAGTCCTGTGGCCTGATGGTCACCGTCGGCTACTGGGTGCTGGAAGAGTCGTGCCGCCAGCTTGCGGCCTGGCAACAACGGGGCATCACGCTGCCGCTGTCGGTGAATCTCTCTGCGCTACAGCTGATGCACCCGACCATGGTGCCGGAGATGCTTGAGTTGATCCATCGCTACCGCATCCAGCCCCACACGCTGATCCTGGAAGTCACCGAGAGCCGTTGTATCGATAATCCTGACGATGCTGTCGCCATTCTGAAACCGCTGCGTAATGCCGGGATCCGCATTGCGCTGGACGATTTTGGTATGGGGTATTCCGGCCTGCGTCAGCTCCAGCACATGAAAACCCTGCCGGTGGACGTCCTGAAAATCGACAAAACCTTTGTGGAACGGCTGCCGGAGGATTGCAGCCTGGTACAGGCTATTATTCAGATGGCGCACAGCCTGAATCTGCACGTCATTGCCGAGGGTATTGAAACCGACGCCCAGCGTGATTGGCTGGCTGCGGCGGGCGTGGAGAGCGGACAGGGCTTCCTGTTTGACCGAGCCGTACCGACGGATATCTTTGAGCAACGCTATCTCGCCGACGCTGGCAATAACGCAAAAGTGTAATTTTGTTGCTGGCTTGTGCGAGCCAGCTCAAAGTTCTTAACATTTGTGTTTCAAATTTGAACCCCGTTTATTTCTGTCCTGTTATGTGGGTGTTATTTTAAAGCCGCAGGTTAACCATAACCTTACAAAGCCTGTAGTTTTTCTTTCCAGGGACACCCTATGAAAACCTCACTCTTCAAAAGTCTTTACTTCCAGGTCCTGACAGCCATCGCCATCGGTATTCTGCTCGGTCACTACTACCCGGAGCTGGGCGCGCAGATGAAACCGCTTGGCGACGCGTTCGTTAAGCTCATCAAAATGATCATCGCGCCGGTCATTTTCTGTACCGTGGTGACCGGTATCGCTGGCATGGAAAGCATGAAGGCGGTCGGGCGTACGGGGGCGGTTGCCCTGCTGTACTTCGAGATTGTCAGTACCATCGCGCTGATTATCGGCCTGATAATTGTCAACGTGGTACAGCCTGGCGCGGGCATGAACGTCGACCCGGCCACGCTGGATGCGAAAGCGGTGGCGGTTTACGCTGAACAGGCGAAAGATCAGGGGATTGTTGCCTTCCTGCTGGACGTGATCCCGAGCAGCGTGATTGGCGCGTTCGCCAGCGGAAACATCCTCCAGGTGCTGCTGTTTGCCGTGCTGTTTGGCTTTGCCCTGCACCGTCTTGGCAGCAAAGGCCAGCTGATTTTTAACGTCATTGAAAGCTTCTCGCAGGTGATCTTCGGCATCATCAACATGATCATGCGTCTGGCCCCGATTGGCGCCTTTGGCGCGATGGCCTTCACCATCGGGAAATACGGCGTCGGCACGCTGGTACAGCTGGGCCAGCTGATCGTCTGCTTCTACATCACCTGTATTCTGTTTGTGGTGGTGGTGCTCGGCTCCATCGCCCGTGCGACCGGCTTCAGCATCTTCAAATTTATCCGTTACATTCGTGAAGAGCTGCTGATTGTCCTCGGCACATCCTCTTCGGAGTCCGCGCTGCCGCGTATGCTCGATAAAATGGAAAAGCTGGGCTGCCGTAAGTCAGTGGTGGGGCTGGTTATTCCTACGGGCTACTCCTTTAACCTGGACGGCACCTCGATATACCTGACGATGGCGGCGGTCTTTATTGCCCAGGCCACTAACAGCCACATGGATATCTTCCATCAGATTACGCTGCTGGTGGTGCTTCTGCTCTCTTCAAAAGGGGCGGCGGGCGTAACGGGCAGCGGATTTATCGTGCTGGCGGCCACCATTTCGGCGGTGGGCCATCTGCCGGTGGCGGGCCTGGCCCTGATCCTCGGTATTGACCGCTTTATGTCTGAAGCCCGTGCGTTAACCAACCTGGTCGGCAATGGCGTGGCGACAATTGTGGTGGCGAAGTGGGTGAAAGAGCTGGATCACAAGAAGCTTAACGATACGCTGAATAACCGCCCATCTGAGGACAAAACCCCCGGTTTATCCTCTTAATCCCTCATAAATGCCCGTATTCCCTTGTGGGGATGCGGGCACCTGCGCATAATAACCGTTCATACCTGTCATAATTCGACAAGATTTTTTTTGGGTATATTTCACTTCCGCCCGTGACGTTTAGCCGAACACGCTGTCTAATCGGAAGGTTTTCATCGTCATCTTTGAGTGCTCACGTCGCGAGACACTCTCTTTAACCAGGAATGTTGATCAGGGGTTCACATGCAGGGCACAAAAATTCGACTCTTAACCGGCGGTTTGCTGATGATGGCAGCAGCCAGTTATGTGCAGGCAGATGCGCTCCAGCCAGACCCGGCCTGGCAACAGGGAACACTGGCGAACGGTTTCCAGTGGCAGGTATTATCCACTCCGCAACGTCCGAGCGATCGCATTGAAATCCGTCTTTCTGTGAATACCGGCTCCCTCACTGAAAGCACCCAGCAGACCGGCTTAAGCCACTTTATTCCTCGACTGGCGCTCACCCAGAGCGGCAGTTTGCAGGCGGTTCAGGTGCGTTCTTTATGGCAACAGGCCATCGATCCGAAACGCCCGCTGCCTCCGGCTGTGGTCTCCTATGACTACACCATGTTTAACCTGAGCCTGCCCAACAACCGTAACGATCTGCTTAAAGAAGCCCTTACCTATCTTTCCGATGCCACCGGCAAACTGGCGATTACGCCTGAGACCGTTAACTATGCGTTGAGCAACAGCGACATGGTGGCAACCTGGCCGACGGATACCAAAGAAGGCTGGTGGCGCTACCGCCTGAAAGGGTCAACGCTGCTTGGCCACGACCCGGCAGAGCCGCTGAAACAGCCGGTTGATGCCGCGCAGGTGAAATCTTTCTACCAGCAGTGGTACACCCCGGATGCCATGACCCTGATTGTGGTGGGCAACGTGGACAGCCGTGCGGTGATAGAACAGATCAACAAAGCATTTGGCGACCTGAAAGGGAAGCGTGAAACGCCCGCCCCTGTTCCTACCTTGTCTCCGCTGCGTCCTGAGACGGTCAGCATCATGACGGATACCGTGCGTCAGGATCGTCTTTCAATGATGTGGGATACGGCCTGGCAGCCGATCCGCGAGTCTTCTGCGCTGTTGCGTTACTGGCGTGCGGATCTCGCGCGTGAAGCGCTGTTCTGGCACGTTCAGCAGACGCTCAGCAAGAACAACGTGAAAGATATTGGCCTGGGCTTTGACTGCCGAGTGCTGTTCCAGCGCGCCCAGTGCGCCATTAACGTGGAATCGCCGGGCGATAAGCTGAATGCCAATCTTGGCGTGGTGGCGAAAGAGCTGGCTAAAGTGCGTAAAGAGGGCCTGTCTGAAGAGGAGTTTAACGCGCTGGTGGCGCAGAAATCCCTTGAATTGCAGAAACTGTTCGCCACCTATGCCCGCGCAGATACCGATATCTTAATCAGCCAGCGCATTCGCTCCTTGCAGAATCAGGTGGTGGATATCGCGCCGGAGCAGTATCAGAAACTGCGTCAGGACTTCCTGAACGGTCTGACGGTGGAGATGCTGAATCAGGATCTGCGCCAGCAGCTGTCGCAGGATATGGCGCTGATTCTGTTGCAGCCGAAAGGTGAGCTGGAATATGACATGAAAGAGTTGAAGGCCACCTGGAACGCCATCATGGCGACGCCGCCGCAGCCAGCGCAAACGGCAGCCGATGATTTACATCAGGATGCGAGTGATATTCCGCAGGGCCAGTAAGCCCTGCGTTCCCAGAGGGTTAGGGTGCGGGCAAGCAGCCCGCACAGTCCTTAGGCAGGCATCGCCTCGCGCGGAATAATCGCTCCGCGATACTGAATCACCGTGCTGGCCGTTAAATGACCGCGCTGCGCCGCCGCTTCCGGCGTACCCCCTGTCAGACGTACCGCCAGATACCCCGCGCTGAAAGAATCTCCCGCCGCCGTGGTATCGATCACTTTCTCTTTCGCCAGCTTCACCGCCGGGACCTCTTTTACGGCTTCACCTGCAACCGCCACCAGGCAAGACTCCGCCCCGCGCTTGATCACCACTTCGCTGACCCCGGCAGCCTGCGTCCGGGCAATGACCTCATCAACCGGTTTTTCGCCCCACAGGGCGTCTTCATCATCCAGCGTCAGGAAGGCGATATCGGTGCATTCGAGCATCTGCTGGTAGACCTGCTGCGTCTCTTCGCGGCTGGCCCACAAACGCGGACGGTAGTTGTTATCGAAAATCACCTTACCGCCATTGGCACGGCATTCGCGCAGCAGTGACAGCAGCTTTTCACGGCTCTCCTGGCTCAGGATCGCCAGACTGATCCCGCTCAGGTAGAGATAATCGAAGGTGGCCAGTTCTTCGCAAATGGCAGCGGCGGCCTCGCTTTCCAGCCAGAATTTGGCGGCCGCTTCATTACGCCAGTAATAGAAGGTGCGCTCGCCGGTGCTGTCGGTTTCGATGTAGTACAAACCCGGCAGGCGGTTTTCCATTCGCTGGATCAGCGAGGTCCCAACGTTTTCACCCTGCCAGGCTTCCAGCATCTGCTGGCTGAAGCTGTCCGTTCCCAGCGCGGTAACGTAGCTCACGCTCAGCGCGTCGGGGGAGACCTGACGGGCAATGTAAACGGAGGTGTTCAATGTATCGCCACCAAAACCGCGGCTGACTTCCGCGCCTTTCTGGGACAGCTCAATCATGCATTCGCCAATCACGGCAATTTTTTTAGACATAGTCGTGAACCTGAACAAAGTAATTAAGGGTAGTGTGCGCTGTGTGTTTTTTACGGTCAACTATATTAAAACGACGTTCCATTATTTTTTTTGAGCCAGCGCGTATTCCGGCATATTTCTGTCATCTTAATTTCATTTTCCCGGTGAATTGAACATAAAGTTCTCACCTGGCGGGCCGATAACTCAGTGACGAGTCCAGAAAGGCTATCCCATACAACAGGACATCCGAAATGAAGTCAGAGCAGGTTATCCAGCGGCTGAGCACTACGCCTGAGGCAAGTATTGAGAACTTGCAGGAGCATCGCTACTGGCTGCAATGTGAGCGAGCATACACCTATCAGCCTATCTACCGTACCGACGGTCGGTTAATGGCGATTGAGGTGTTAACGGTCGTCACTCA
Source organism: Enterobacter cloacae complex sp. IR5403 (assembly GCF_049238705.1). NCBI lineage: Bacteria > Pseudomonadati > Pseudomonadota > Gammaproteobacteria > Enterobacterales > Enterobacteriaceae > Enterobacter > Enterobacter cloacae complex sp. IR5403. The sequence goes on from NZ_JBMKHP010000012.1 coordinate 23,060, forward strand.
TCCATCGAATCCTTCACAGCGTATTGCGCCGGACCGCTATTTTGCGGAGGTTGCCGTGCGTCAGCGTATCGACGTGCTGGAAGAGCAGTTAAGAATGCTGGCGACGAAGCAGGCGTTCTTCGAGCAGCACGGTATTCTGGCGTCGGTGAACGTGGATGGCCCAACCCTGATGGCGTTACGTCAGAACGCGACATTGCAGGCGCTGATTGCCACTTTGCCGTGGATGCGCTTCGAGCTGGTGGAACATGTTCAGCTGCCGCAGGACTCCTCGTTTGCCTCGATGTGTGAGTTTGGCCCGCTGTGGCTGGATGATTTCGGTACCGGTATGGCCAACTTCTCCGCCCTGAGCGAAGTGCGTTATGACTACATCAAAGTGGCCCGCGATCTGTTTATCATGCTGCGCCAGACGCCGGAGGGACGGAACCTGTTTACGATGCTCCTGCAACTGATGAACCGCTATTGCCAGGGCGTCATTGTGGAAGGCGTAGAGACGCTGGAGGAGTGGCGCGACGTGCAAAATTCTCCGGCAGCGGCGGCACAGGGTTATTTCCTCTCCCGTCCTGTCCCCATGGATACCCTGGAAAAGGTGATAACCAGCCTCTGATCTGCCCGCTTCCCTTTGTCTGAACTATAGTTTTAGAGGCAAGTTCATCAGGAAAGGGGACAACAATGACAAAAACAACCAGGGTGATTTCCTGGACAGCAGGGATTTTCTTGTTGCTGATCGTGGTCTTAATCATCATTATCGCCACGTTTGACTGGAACCGCCTTAAACCGACCATCAACCAGAAAGTCTCAACCGAGCTGAACCGCCCCTTCGCAATACGTGGCGATTTGGGCGTCGTGTGGGAGCGCCAGAAAGAGGAAACCGGCTGGCGGAGCTGGGTGCCCTGGCCGCACGTTCACGCCGACGATATTATTCTCGGCAACCCGCCCGACATCCCCGAAGTAACCATGATCCACCTGCCGCGCGTGGAAGCCACGCTGGCGCCGTTAGCCCTGTTAACCAAAACGGTGTATCTGCCGTGGATCAAACTCCAGCAGCCCGACGCGCGGCTGATTCGCCTGTCAGAGAAAAACAACAACTGGACATTCGATCTCGCCAGCAGCGGCGATAAAGATCAGAATGCGCAGCCCTCTTCGTGGTCTTTCCGCCTCGACAATATTCTGTTCGATCGGGGGAGGATCGCCATTGACGATAAGGTGAGTAAGGCTGACGTGGAGATCCTCGTCGATCCGCTGGGTAAGCCTCTGCCGTTTAGCGAAGTGACGGGCAGTAGAGCCAAAGGCGATGACAGCAAAGCGGGCGATTACGTCTTCGGCCTGACGGCGAAAGGGCGCTACAACGGCCAGCCGCTGACGGGGAAAGGCAAAATCGGCGGCATGCTGGCGCTCAGGAGCGAGGGCACGCCGTTCCCGGTGCAGGCGGATTTCCGCTCGGGCAATACCCGCGTGGCGTTCGTGGGCACGGTTAACGACCCGATGAACATGGGCGGCGTCGACCTCCAGCTTAAGTTTGCCGGTGATTCGCTGGGTGAACTGTACGATCTCACCGGCGTGCTGCTGCCGGATACCCCGCCGTTTGAAACGGACGGGCACCTGGTTGCCAAAATCAACACCGAAAAATCGTCCGTCTTTGACTACCGGAATTTTAACGGCCGCATCGGCGACAGCGATATCCACGGCACGCTGACTTACACCACCGGTAAACCGCGCCCGAAACTGGAGGGGGACGTTGAATCCCGTCAGCTGCGTCTGGCCGATCTTGGTCCGCTGATTGGCGTAGATTCGGGCAAAGGCACGAAGTCAAAAGAGGTTAAAAAGGACGTTCAGCCTGCGGGTAAAGTGCTGCCCTATGACCGCTTCGAAACCGACAAGTGGGACGTGATGGACGCGGATGTGCGCTTCAAAGGACGTAAAATTGAGCATGGCAGTACGCTGCCGCTGAGCAACCTCTCGACCCATATCATCCTGAAAAACGCCGACCTGCGCCTGCAACCGCTGAAGTTTGGCATGGCCGGGGGAACCATCTCATCGAATATCCACCTGGAGGGGGATAAAAAGCCAATGCAGGGAAGGGCGGAGATCCAGGCGCGTCGGCTGAAGCTGAAAGAGCTGATGCCGGACGTGGAGCTGATGCAGAAGACCCTCGGTGAGATGAACGGCGACGCGGACATTCGCGGCACGGGCAACTCCGTGGCGGCGCTGCTGGGCAGCGGAAACGGCAACCTGAAACTGCTGATGAACGACGGGCTGGTGAGCCGTAACCTGATGGAGATCCTGGGGCTGAACGTCGGGAACTTTATCATCGGGCAAATCTTCGGTGACGACGAAGTGCGCGTTAACTGCGCGGCGGCAAATCTGGATCTGGTCAACGGCGTGGCGCGTCCGCAGATCTTCGCCTTCGACACGGAAAACGCGGTTATCAACGTCACCGGTACCGCCAGCATGGCGTCCGAGCAGCTGGATTTAACCATCGATCCGGAAAGTAAAGGCATTCGTATCATCACCCTGCGCTCGCCGCTGTACGTTCGCGGGACCTTCAAAGATCCGCAGGCGGGCGTGAAGGCCGGGCCGTTGATTGCGCGTGGTGCGGTCGCCGCCGCGCTCGCTACGCTGGTCACCCCTGCGGCGGCGCTGCTGGCGTTGATTTCGCCGTCAGAAGGCGAAGCGAATCAGTGTCGGACGATTTTGTCGCAGATGAAGAAGTAGTCCCGTTTCTCCCTCTCCCTGTGGGGAGAGGGGGCTCCAGTAATTTGAAAGCAAAAGCTATAACGTTGCCTCAGAATAACTGAGGGCTTTCAGCGATGCCTCGGTCCGGCTGTAAATCGCTGAGGCGTTTCCTTTAGGCCGGGGCGAGGCGCAGGGATGCGCCGAGAGGGCGGGCTTTACAGGGATGTTACCTCCGCCCGTCCCCGATAAGCCGGAAGGAATAAGCCGAAGGCACCGCGAAGCGGCGATTTTCCGCCGGAAGCCCGGGTCGCCAGGGTGGTGGCGACTGAGCCACCCTGGCACGTTCACCGCTCATGTCGTGACAGAGTAGCAAGGAACATAAAGTGAACGGAATGACCACCAGAGCCGTATGTTCCCCCTCACCCCAGCCCTCTCCCTCAAGGGAGAGGGGGCCGTCTGTGCAGGCATTATTTTGTGGGGAGCCCTCAGCCCTGTGGGTGAGGGCTGAATCGTAGGCCGGGTAAGGCGTAGCCGCCACCCGGCATTCGCTTACAGCGCCTGATGCTTCGTCTCATGCGTCAGCAGCAGCGCAATCAGCGTCAGCGCTGCCATTGCCGCCAGATAGACACCCACATAGAACAGACCATAATTCGCCTGAAGCCAGGTGGCGATATACGGGGCCACCGAGGCGCCCAGAATCGACGAAACGTTATAGGAGAACGACGCGCCGGTGTAACGCACTTCAGTCGGGAACAGCTCCGGCAGCAGCGCGCCCATTGGGCCAAAGGTCAGCCCCATCAGGCTCAGGCCAATCAGCAGATACGCCATCACCAGCGCAGGGCTACCTGAACCCAGCAGCGGCGGGAAGACAAACAGCGCGAACAGAATAATCAGCGAGGTGATGACGATCATGCTTGAACGACGGCCAAATTTATCCGCCAGCAGGCCCGCGATGGGCACCATCACGCCAAATCCAATAACCGCCATCATCAGCATCCACAGCACTTCGTTACGCGGCAGGCCCAGGCCGACCGGCGCGGCGGCGGTACTGAAGGTCATGGAGTAAACGGTCATGATGTAGAACAGCGTGTAGGTCGCCAGCATGATGAACGTGCCCAGCACGGTCACGCGGAGGTGTTTGGTCAGCAGCGTCCCCAGCGGAACTTTAACCTGCTTTTTCGCCGCGGCGACTTTAGCAAAGACCGGCGTCTCGTGCAGCGACACGCGCACGTACAGGCCAATCAGCACCAGCACGGCAGAGAAGACGAACGGAATACGCCAGCCCCAGTTCATGAACTGTTCATCGGTCAGCAGCCAGGAGAGGAGCAGGAAGGTGCCGTTAGCAAAGAAGAACCCAATCGGTGCGCCCAGCTGAGGGAAAGAGCCATACAGGGCACGCTTGCGCGCCGGGGCGTTTTCGGTCGCCAGCAGTGCCGCGCCGCCCCATTCCCCGCCCAGCCCCAGACCCTGACCAAAGCGCGCCAGCGCCAGCAGCACAGGCGCCAGAATGCCGATAGTTTCATAGGTCGGCAGCAGGCCAATGGCGACGGTGGAGATCCCCATCGTCAGCAGCGAGGCAACCAGCGTCACTTTACGGCCGACGCGATCGCCAAAATGCCCAAAGACCGCTGAACCAATCGGACGCGCAACGAAGGCGATAGCAAAGGTGGCTAAAGACTGTAGCGTGGCTGCCGTTGGGTCGCCCTGAGGGAAGAAAATATGCGGAAAGACAATGACCGCAGCGGTGGCGTAAATATAAAAGTCGAAGAACTCAATGGCGGTGCCAATCAGCGATGCGACGACGACTTTATTGCGCGAGTTGACCGGAACGTGTTCCGCCCCTTCGTTAAGTGTGGTGGCTGTTGCTTGCATACTATTTTCTTATTTTTGGACGAACGAAGGGCCATATTAGGCATAGCAAAAGCGACATTTCAATCTGTAACAAAGGCGTGGCGTGGTCATAAAAGCAACAAAAAGCGGATAATTTTCAGACCAGCGAAAACACTTCTATGAAATGCTTCACACTATTTAGATATCAGTCATTAAAACTGGTTTTGCGTTAAATAAAAGTTACGGCCTGGATTTATATGCTGAAATGGCGAATCGGGCTGAAATTTCAGCCCGAAAGGACATCAGCGGTGAGTTTTACCCGGCATACGCGGGTCATCTTTATACTCGGCCGTGGCGATCCACGCGGCGCAGAACAGCGTCAGGCGAGCGAAGAAATAGAAGAACGCCATCAGCCCCAGCACCGAACCAAAGGCCGCGCCGGAGGGCGACTTCACCAGGGACGGCAGCGTATAGGTCATCACAATCTTGATCACTTCAAAACCAATGGCGGCAATCAACGTCCCGCGCATCAGCGCCTTCTTGCGCGGACGATGGCGGGGCAAACGCCAGAAGATCCAGAAGAACAGCAGGTAGTTAGCAAAGATAGAGATGGCCAGCCCAATGCCGCGCCAGGCCGGTTTCAGCCATTCAATGTAATCCAGGTACAGCGCGGAGATAATCATCTGCTGCGCGGAACCGGCGACCGAGGTGATGGAGAGCGTAATGACCAGCGCCACCAGCAGCCCAATCAGCGAAATAAAGTCGCGCAGATACTTCACCCATATCTTCTCCTGATCCTGCGGCCTACGCTCCCAGACGTCACGCGACTGGGCGCGAATAGCCTCACGCAGGTTGCCCATCCAGTTCACCCCGGAATAGAGCGCAATCAGCAACCCGACGATACCCACGGTGGTACGCTGCTGCACGGCGGTGTTGATGGTGCTTTTGAGCGTCGTGGCGAGCGTCTGGTCGCTGACGTTGGTCAGGATCTTATTGAAGATGTCCTGCAACAGCGTCGGGTGAGACGCCAGCACAAAACCGGCGGCGGCAAACGACACCATCAGGATGGGGATCATCGACAGGAACGAGAAATAGGTAATCGCCGCGCCAAACTGATTTCCCATGCGGTCGTTAAAGCGCTCAGCGGCGCGGATCAGGTGAGCAATCGCGGGTATCTGCTGAATTTTTTCGGCTATGCCGGTCACGGTGCCCAGCGCTTCGCTGGCCGTTCCAGGCTCTTTCGGCGCTTCAGGCTCGTTATCCATCTTTTTGATGGGTTCATAATCTAAATGTTGAGTCGGTCGTTGCGGGTTATTTTCCGGCGTCACGCGCATTTTCCTTTTCGTTGAGCTGGATGTTACTGAATTATAGCTTGCGACTAGTCCACGTAACCTTTTGTGAGTTCGGTAAGCCACTCCATAAACACATGCACCCGGCGGGAGAGGTTACGGCGGTGGGGATAGATGAGGGAGACGGGCATCGGTTCAGCCCGGTATTGCGGCAGGATCTCAACGAGTTTTTTCGTGCGCAGGGCATCACGCACCCCGACGCGCGGGACCTGAATAATGCCAAGCCCGGCGATACAGGCGGCCTGGTAGGTTTCCGTGCTGTTAACCGTCAATACGCCTCCCGTTTTCACCCACTGGGTCGCGCTGCCGTTGTAATACTCAAAACCCTGCGGACGGGTGCCCAGCGTGGCGGAGTAGTGAATGAGGGCATGCGAAGCCAAATCGTCCAGCGTCTCAGGGTAGCCGAATCGCGTCAGATAATCCGGGCTGGCGCAGTTGATCACCGAGAGTTTCCCAAGCGGGCGGGCGATAAGTCCGGAGTCCTTTAAGTTTCCCACGCGAACCACGCAGTCAAATCCTTCGCGGATGACATCGACCAGACGATCGCTGCTACTCAGCTCCAGCTCAATGCCGGGAAATTGTTGTAAAAATGCAGGCAGTTTCGGAATGACTACATTTCGCGCAATGGCAACGGGCATATCCACACGTAGCCGACCGCTGATGGTTGAAGGGTCGTGCAGGAACATGCCGTCCAGTTCGTCCAGATTCATCAGCAGATCTTTAGCGCGCTCGTAATAAACCATGCCGTCCTGCGTCAGGCTGACGCGACGGGTAGTGCGGTGCAGCAGCTGCGTGCCCAGCGCGTTTTCCAGTGCCTGGATCTGTCGCGATACGCTCCCCTTCGGCAGGCTCAACGTCTCCGCCGCGCGGGAAAAACTCTCCAGTTCCGCGACCCGAAGGAAAAGCTGCATTGCGTGTATTTTATCCATAGATGTGGGTCATTGTTGTTATGAATGAAACAGTGAAGCGCTGACGGCACTATTTATTGATTTTCTACCATCTAATAAGCTCTTTCTCAATCTTCATCACAGCCGAAACGAGGTGAATTATGAGTGAACGTATTGCTTTAGTGACGGGCGGTAGCCGCGGCCTGGGTAAAAATGCCGTTTTGAAGCTGGCCGCAGAAGGGACCGGCATCATTCTGACCTGGAATAACAGCCAGCAGGAGGCGCAGGACGTTGTGCGCGAAATCGAGGGAAAAGGCGGAAAAGCGGCAGCATTGCAGCTTAACGTCGGCGATACGGCAAGCTTTTCGCGCTTTGCTCAACAGGTGAAGGATACCCTTAAACACGTCTGGCAACGTGACACCTTTGACTATTTAGTGAACAACGCAGGCACGGGCTTATACGCACCCTATACCGAGACGACGGAAGCGCAATTTGATGATGCGCTGAACATTCACTTCAAAGGGCCGTTTTTCCTCACGCAACAGCTGCTGCCGCTCATAAAAGACGGAGGGCGGATCCTGAACGTCTCCAGCGGACTGGCCCGTTTTACTCAGCCCGGTTCAGGCACCTATGCGGCAATGAAAGGGGCGATGGAGGTGCTGACCCGCTATCAGGCAAAAGAGCTTGGCGCGCGCGGGATTTCCGTCAATATCATCGCGCCCGGCGCGATTGAAACCGACTTTGGGGGCGGACGCGTGCGGGATAATGCGGAGCTTAACCAGCTGCTGGCCTCGCAGACGGCGCTGGGACGCGTGGGCCTGCCCGATGATATTGGTGACGCCATTGCGGCGTTGCTCAGTGACAAACTGGGCTGGATGAATGCACAACGTATTGAAGTTTCAGGCGGTATGTTCCTGTAATGTTCAGTCTTAAGGGGGAGGGAACCCTCTTAAGGAAATCCTTAAAACAGGTATGTCTAAATGCTGGAAGATATAAAGAGAGCTGGGTGATTTGTAACCTCTCCATTCATTGAGTTTTTTCTTAAAAAATGCCTCTGTAGAATCCCCCTTCGCTATTCTCAGAGGAGTAAAACGATGCGAGTAATCATGTTTGACAGGCAGTCATTATTTATTCATGGAGCGATGTACAGTTTGCAGAAGTTAATTCCGAAAATAGATATGACAGGGGCTCGTCAGACTGATGAATTATGGGCGCAATTATCCGCGTCACCCTCCGCTATCGTCATGATAGATGGGTATTTAATTCGTGATAATGGTGTGGCTTTACTGGAGGAGATTATGGATCGTTTTCCAGCGTCGCGCGTGGTGTTGGTGTTAACGAAAAAAGAGCGACGTTGGGTTGAGCAAATGTTTCAGCGCAACGTGGTAGCGATAATTCCCCGCAATGCGAATCCCGAACGCTTTTCCGCAGTGCTGGATTCCGTATCGCGAGGGATGGTCTGTTTTCCCGGCGAGTGGCTGAAGCAGCACTCCTCTCAGGATGAACTGTCAGTGTTAAGCGAGCGCCAGCGTGAGGTATTGAAGTTACTGGCGGCCGGAGAGTCCAATAAAGAGATTGGTCGTAATCTCAACATCAGTGCGGCAACGGTAAAAGCCCATCTGGAGACGCTTTTCCGGCGTCTTGATGTCAAAAACCGGACGCAGGCCGCGATGTACTACACCCGGGCGACGGCCTGAAGGATCTTCTCTGGCAGTGGGGACTCTTCCCCAAAACTGAAGAGGGTTAATATCAGTGCGTCATGCTGCTGTTGGGTTAATGGGCGTTTGTTCATTTCCCGCAGCAGCGCCTCACATAATTGAATATCATTAAAAAGCAAATTCTCCGCCTCAGTCGGCGTGATGAGACCGTTAAATTTTTCCCACTGGCGAATCACGTGACCATAACCAATAACCCATATTCCCTTTTCGTCACGGTATTTCTCCAGGGAAAGACCCTGTTGTTTTTTAATTAATGCGATTGCAGCAGAAGATATCTGCATTGCATAACCCGTCATAAGCGTTTCCTCTTAATGGCGCGACTATAGAGGAAACGCCGCCGGGGAAATATCCGCCAAATGGCTGTTGATCAGGTTTAACTGAACGGGAATTCCTTTTTCAGTAAACCGAATAACCAGTCGTTATGCCATTGCCCTGAAAGGAAATAACTCTCACGCAACTCACCTTCCAGCTGAAAACCTGTTTTTTCCAGCAGTCGCCTTGAGGCGATATTTCCCGCCGTCACGGTGGCGGTGAGCCGACGGATATTACCCTGAGTCAGCGCGAAATCACACACAGCCCGCAGAGATTCAAAGCCGTAACCTTTCCCCTGCGCAGAGGGCGCAAAGAGAAAACCGACTTCAGCACAATCTGCTTCCCGGTGCACATAGCCGGTTACGCCCAGCGGCGTCTGGCTGGCCGTCTCACGCACCACAAGGCAGAGCCAGTGCGAGCTGCCCGGCGTCCACGGCAACAGACGAGACTCAAAGGCTTCCCGAATGTCCGCCTCGCTACGCGCAGGGGCGACAAACCGCATCACCTCAGGATTTTGCTGGAGCGACAGAAAAAAGGGCCAGTCTTGCTCTTGCAGCGGCGAGCAGGTGAGACGCGCGGTGGTTAAGGCGGGCATGACGATCCTCCGGAGACATTGCAAATGATTATAAGGTTGTCACTTTATTTCAACAGAAAGTCAGGTATGTTTAACCTCATATAAATAAAAAGAAAAACGACTTTTAATGCCGCTTTAGCGGTACTCATTGTCTCTCAAGGAAAACAATGATGATTAGCTCATCGCATCATACCCGCGAACAGTTTGAACACTGTCTGGCGGCGATCCGTCAGGCGTCTGTTGAAATCTTACTTCTGTTGAATGTACATGTTTCTGAAGGAAAAGATCCACGCTGGTTTCTGGAGCAACTGGATAGCGCCCGCCTGGGGCTGGGCGGGTGGGGCGCCGTAGCCAGGAAACTGAACCTGAATGATGCGGAAATGACGGCCTTTACGCTGCAATTACGCTTGCTTCAGCAGCGCGTTCCCCAGTATGAAAGCGGGCAGGATGTCAGCGAAAACCAGCTGATTGCGGCGATGCGCTTCGTCACCTCCCTTGAATATCTGCGTCTGCAACAGCCTCTGCTGACCTACGAAACCGGGAGAGTGCCAGAGAAGGAGAGCCAGCTTCAGGCGCAGAAACAGGTGCGTGCCATTGAGCTGATGATTAAAGGGCTGATACAGCAGGCGTGGCCCGATCCGGTGCGGCTGAATAATCATCTTAAGACCTTGTTTAACGCTGAGCGCGTGCGTCGCTGGCTGAAAAACGGTGAGATTAATGATGTTCTGAGCGGCATGTTGTTCAGCGAGCTGGCCCAGCTGCTGGTGGATAAAAAAGAATTTAGCCGCTACTACGCGTCGCTGTTTAACGCCCCGGACATGCTGACGCTGCTGGTAGAGCCCCGCAAAACCCTGCAAACCTTCCTCGAAGATATTCGCCAAATCCGCAACAGCATCACCGTGCAGCAGCCGTTAAGCGGGGCGCAAATCCAGTTGCTCGATTGTTACTACGCGCAGATCACCCGCTCCGTTCAGCGCGCGTTTGAAGAAGGGCGAACACGCGTTAACCCGGCGGCGCTGATGGCGGTGGACGAAAGCGAGCTCCACGCGTTCTGGGAAAAGGCGCAAAAAATGGACCGCACCACAGGCGGGGATCTTTTTGAAGTGCGCGACAGCATAGAAAAACCGACTCAGCGCGCCGCGCGTACGCCAGAACAGCGCGAACAGCTGATTTCCGGCGTGCTGTGGGGAGCGGTTGGCGTGATGGTTATCGCGATTGTCGTGGGGGGATTCTGGCTGGTGACCAGCAGTAAACCGCAGCCAGCTGTAGCCAGTACGGCATCTCCCGCGCCGGTGCAGGAGATGCGCGAAACGCCTTCCTCGCGAGAAACGCTGACGCGCATGGGTGTTACCTGGGATGAAAACAACTTCCGTTCAGCGATTAGCCGCAACGATACTCGCGTGGCGCTCCTGTTTTTGCAGGGTGGGATGGACTGGAAAATGTCATGGACGGAGGAGGCGTTGTCGGCAGGCTACGACGACGTGCTGGAAGTGTTGTTGCGCTACCGCCTGCAAATGACAGAGCAAAAGCCCTGCCGACGCTTTATTAATACGCTTAGCCATGCGATGGCGAACGGCGAATCGCTGACGTCGATGCGTAAGCAGTACCTGCAAGCATTCTGTACCGTCCCGGCGGTAGTGAAACGTCAGCAGCACGACGCCGATATGGCAACGCGCCGCGCGAAGACGCAGCCCGATGCCAGCACAAAAAAATGGCAGTCCATCCAGACTGCCATTTATGAGGTGATCCGCTGATTATTTTTCCCCCTCACCCCTCAGGGGAGAGGGTCAGGGTGAGGGGCAAGGCTCAGGGCTCCCCATACAGCCCAATCAACCGCCGCACCACCCCATTCGTCCAGCCGAAGCCATCCTGCAACGGATACTCACCCCCGCCACCTTCGCGTGGCGTGCTGCTGGCGATGTGGTACTTCTCAATCAGCTTATGATGGGTTTTGTAGTAATGGTTCACCGTGTGCAGCCAGCTCCAGGCGATCTCATCTCCCAGCGAGTCGTTGCCGTACTGCTTGAACCCCTGGATCGCCATCCACTGGAGCGGCGCCCAGCCGTTCGGCTTATCCCACTGCTCCCCTGTTTCATATTCGGTGGCGAGAATACCGCCCGGCGTGAGCAGACGGGCTTTAACGGCATCGGACAGCCGTTCAGCCTGCTCATGCGTCGCCATGCCCACATACAGCGGCACAATGCTGGCCGCAGAGAACAGCGCCAGGGCTTCACGCCGCCAGTCGTAATCACGATAACAGCCGTTCTCTTCGTCCCACAGATAGCGGTTTACCGCTGCGCGCCGGTCGCTGGCTTTCTGGCGGAACAGATCAGCCGTCTCTTTATCCCCTTTCGACGCGGAGATATTGGCGATAGCGCTCTCCAGTTTGAACAGGAATGCGTTCAAATCAATGGGGATAAATTGTGTCGTGCGGATGCTGGCCAGCCGCGCAGGATCGCGCAGCCAGCGGGATGAGTAATCCCATCCTGAGGCTGCCCCGGCGCGCAGGTCGCGATATACCTCGTTCGGTGGACGACCAGAATGACGGGCGGTTTCCACGTCCTCAATCCACGATTCATCTCGCGGCGTGTCGCGATCGTCCCAGTAGCGGTTGAGCAATGAGCCATCCGGCATGCGAACCGCACTGCGATAGGCCTGATTGAGCAGCAGCGATTCCGCCCCGTCCATCCAGAAGGCGTACTCCATCTTAAGATGCTCAAGATAGCGCTTCGCCCCGCGCACGCCGTCCTCTTCAAACAGCTCCACCATCAGGGCAAAAACGGGCGGCTGGGAGCGGCTGAGATAGTAGGTACGGTTGCCGTTCGGGATATGGCCGTAGCGCTCAATCAGCCAGGCGAAGTTATCGGCCATACATTTCAGCAGATCGTTACGACCGCTTTCAGCCAGCCCCAGCATGGAGAAGTAAGAGTCCCAGTAGTAGGTCTCGCTGAATCGCCCGCCGGGCACAATATAGGCCTGCGGCAGCGCCAGCAGCGACGACCACGGGATGTGATCCTGCGGCTCGCGCGTCAGCACCGGCCACAGATTATCAATATGTTCTTTCAGAGACAGGCCGGGGTCAGAGACGTACTCTTTGCTGTAGTCCTCCGGCAGCCAGAAGTGATTCTCCACAAAGCGCGCCAGGTCAAAATCACGGTGGCGACGCACCTTGCGATAGCGGATCAAAATATCCAGCGGATCCATCTTCGGCGCACAGTCGGGAAAGGTTTTGCTGTCCGCAAACAGCCGCGACGACTGGACGTGTTCAAACAGTTCAAGGTAGCGGTCTGCGGGCGTAAGGGCATCGGACGCCGGCAGCCCTTCAATCATTTCCGGTTCCGGCTCTGCCTCGATCATCTCATCCAGTTTTAACTCACAGGGATCGGTTTCGTAGCGCAGCTCTTCTGCAATCTCGAACTCGATATCCTCGGCAGTCTGTAGTTTCTGGTTGAACATGGTGTTCAGGACCTCCGGTTTTTGTCGTAACCAATACGGGTTTTTCCCGGCTATCTTTAAAGCGTAGACATTCGCTTCGGTTAATGCGGTGCGAAGTGTGCGGTAGATCACGCTTTCAAAATGGATTTAAACACGCTGAAAATCAGATATCCCTTTGATTATGAAATTATTAAATCAGAATCTTTGGAAACAGAGCAGGAATAAAATTCAGAGCATTCGGTATTCTGCATATACGCACGGATTAGTGTGCCTGACGCGCATCGCCCTGAAGGCTGTTGGCGGTTTGATTGGCTTTCTGGCTGGCGCCTTCGCTTTTATCCATCGCCTTGCTGGCCGCTTTTTCCGCATGGGCGGCGCTGTACGCAGCCAGATGGGAAATCACGATGGCGTAAATGCTCATTAACGACACCCACAGAATGCTGTTTTTCCACCACAGCAGGGTAGGAATAGTCAGTATCGCCCATACCAGCGCGAGAACAAGGTGCATTTTGGCCATCAGTTTTGCGGTGATCTTTACGTGCATTTTCATATCTCTAATCTTTTTCCGTAGTAACAGGCGAACGCGTAGCGCTTTCTAAGATTAGTTAATTCCACCGCGGGTAGCGGGTTATTTTGTTACCGTTTGTACAGCCGTTGGGTTTACCTGCCCAGGGCATAAAAAAACCGGCCAGCTGGCCGGTTTTGTTGCGGATCAGACCGATCAGCGCATGGTCACAAACTCTTCCGCCGCAGTCGGGTGGATCGCCACGGTGTTATCGAAGTCTTTCTTCGTTGCGCCCATCTTCAGCGCCACCGCGAAGCCTTGCAGGATCTCGTCCATGCCGAAGCCAATGCCGTGGATGCCAACGATCTTCTCTTCCGGGCCCACGCAGACCAGCTTCATGCGGCATGGCTGACGGTGCGAGGTGACCGCGGTATACATCGCGGTAAACGCCGATTTATACACTTTCACCTGGTCATCACCGTACTGCTCACGCGCCTGCGGCTCGGTTAAGCCGACGGTACCGATTGGCGGGTGGCTGAAGACCACGGTCGGGATGTTGCTGTAGTCCAGATGTTCGTCCGGCTTGTTGTTAAACAGACGCTCGGAAAGACGACGCCCCGCCGCCACGGCAACCGGCGTCAGCTCTACGGCGCCGGTGTTATCACCGACGGCATAAATACCCGGTACGCTGGTGTTCTGGAACTTATCAACGACAATGTAGCCTTTTTCATTGGTTTTCACCCCGGTTGCGGCCAGGTTGAAGTTGTCGGTGGCCGGTTCACGACCAATCGCCCAGATCAGGCAATCAACGGTCTGGCTGCGGCCATCGTCCAGTTCCAGGGTCAGGCTACCGTCTGCATTTTTCACCACCGCTTTTGGCACGGCGTTGGTGTGCAGGGTTGGGCCTTCGGCGTTCATCACCTCGACCAGCGTGTCGACGATCAGCGGATCAAAGCTGCGCAGCGGCGCGTGTTTACGCACGAACAGGTGCGCTTCCGCTCCCAGGCCGTTAATCACGCCGGCCAGCTCAACCGCGATGTAACCTGCGCCCACAATGGCAACGCGTTCTGGCAGAGCAGGCAGCTCGAAGAACCCGTCGGAGTCGATACCGTATTCCGCGCCCGGAATGTTCGGATGGCTCGGACGGCCGCCGGTGGCGATCAGGATGTGATCGGCGGTGATCGTCTCGCCGTTCACTTCGATCGTCTTCGCATCCACAAAACGGGCAAAGCCGCGGATCACGTCGACGTTATTCTTGCCCAGCACGTTATCGTACGAGGTGTGAATACGGTCGATGTAGGCGGTACGGCTGGCGATCAGTTTATCCCAGTCGAAGTGGTTGATGGTGGTGTCAAAGCCGTAGTCCGGGCCATACATATGGATAGCTTCACGGATTTGCGCGGCATGCCACATCACTTTCTTCGGTACACAACCCACGTTCACGCAGGTGCCGCCGAGTTCTTTGGCTTCAATCAGCGCACACTTCTGGCCGTACATGGCTGCACGGTTGATGGAGGCGATGCCGCCGCTGCCGCCGCCGATTGCGATGTAGTCATAATGCTTAGTCATAGCGTTGTCCTTAATCGTGAATTGCCGCGATTGTATACCTGAAATCAATAGTTTCCACCGATGGCTGCGATTACTCCGGCACGATCCAGCTCACGGTGGCGTGACCCGTACCGGCTGGCACCAGCGTTTTGTGCAGCCACGGCAGCACGTTGTTCATCTGCGCTTCGAGCTTCCACGGCGGGTTAATGACAATCATGCCGGACGCGGTCATGCCGCGCTGGTCGCTGTCAGGGCGCACCGCCAGCTCAATTTGCAGGATTTTACGAATGCCGGTCGCTTCGAGGTCTTTGATCATGCGTTTGATTTGCGCGCGCAGCACTACCGGATACCACAGGGCATAGGTGCCGGTCGCAAAGCGTTTGTAACCTTCGTTAATGCCGGTCACCACCGCCTGATAGTCGGTTTTGATTTCGTACGGCGGGTCGATCAGCACCAGGCCGCGACGGGAAACCGGCGGCAGTTTGGCTTTCAGCTGCTGGTAGCCATCGGCTTTGTCCACGCGGGCGCGGTTATCTTTCTGAAACTCAGAACGCAGCAGCGGGAAGTCGCTCGGATGCAGTTCGGTCAGCTGGAGGCTGTCCTGCTCGCGCAGCAGCTGGCGGGCAATCAGCGGTGAACCCGGGTAGTAACGCAGCTGGCCGTTGCGGTTGAAGTGATTCACCACGCCAATATACGGCTCCAGCTCGGCAGGCAGATCGTCCTGCTGCCAGATACGCGCAATCCCTTCCAGATATTCACCGGTACGCTCGGCATGCTCGCCGCTCAGCTGATAACGGCCCGCGCCCGCGTGGGTGTCCAGATAAAGGAACGGTTTATCCTTTTCTTTAAGCGATTCGATGATCAGGCTCTGAACGGTGTGTTTGAGGACGTCGGCGTGGTTGCCTGCGTGGAAGCTGTGGCGATAACTGAGCATGGGTAATGATATTCCGCTGAATTGACGATTTGCCACAGTTTACAGCAGAACGGCACAGATTACCCGCAGGCCCGGTAAGCGCGGCTATTGAAATCCTCTACACTTAACCCCATTACTGAACAATATGCACAGCGCCGGATGCGCGCTTCATTCATCTCTTTCAACAGGACAGCGTTTATGACCAATCCATTACTGACGCCTTTTTCGTTGCCACCGTTTTCTAAAATCCTCCCTGAGCATGTGGTTCCAGCCGTTACCCAGTCGCTGGAAAACTGCCGCGCGGCGGTAGAAAGCGTGGTCGCGCAGGGCGCGCCGTACACCTGGGAGAATCTGTGTCAGCCGCTGGCCGAAGTGGACGACGTGCTGGGGCGCATCTTCTCCCCCGTAAGCCACCTGAACTCGGTGAAAAACAGCCCGGAGCTGCGCGAAGCCTACGAACAAACCCTGCCGCTGCTCTCTGAGTACAGCACCTGGGTGGGTCAGCACGAGGGGCTCTACAAAGCTTACCGCGACCTGCGCGACGGCGACCACTATGCCGAACTGAACACGGCGCAGAAAAAATCGGTCGATAACGCCCTGCGTGATTTCGAACTGTCCGGGATTGGCCTGCCAAAAGAAAAACAGGTTCGCTACGGCGAAATCGCCGCGCGCCTGTCCGAGCTGGGCAACCAGTACAGCAACAACGTCCTCGACGCCACCATGGGCTGGACGAAGCTGATTACCGATGAATCTGAACTGGCGGGTATGCCGGAAAGCGCGCTGGCGGCGGCAAAAGCCCAGGCCGAAGCGAAAGAGCAGGAAGGCTTCCTGTTAACGCTGGATATCCCAAGCTATCTGCCGGTGATGACCTACTGCGACAACCAGGCCCTGCGCGAAGAGATGTACCGCGCCTACAGCACCCGCGCCTCCGATCAGGGGCCGAATGCCGGTAAGTGGGACAACAGCCCGGTGATGGCGGAGATCCTCGCCCTGCGCCACGAACTGGCACAGCTGCTGGGCTTCGACAGCTACGCGGATAAATCCCTTGCCACCAAAATGGCCGAGAACCCACAGCAGGTGCTCGACTTCCTGACCGATCTGGCGAAACGCGCCCGTCCTCAGGGTGAAAAAGAACTGGCTCAGCTGCGCGCCTTTGCGAAAGCGGAGTTCGGCGTGGATGAGCTTCAGCCATGGGATATCGCGTACTACAGCGAAAAACAGAAACAGCATCTCTACAGCATCAGCGACGAACAGCTGCGTCCGTACTTCCCGGAAAACAAAGCCGTTAACGGCCTGTTCGAGGTGGTGAAACGCATCTACGGCATTACCGCGAAAGAGCGTACCGATATCGACGTCTGGCATCCGGACGTGCGCTTCTTTGAGCTGTATGACGAGAAAAACGAGCTGCGCGGCAGCTTCTATCTGGATCTTTACGCGCGTGAAAACAAACGTGGCGGGGCGTGGATGGACGACTGTGTGGGCCAGATGCGTAAAGCGGATGGTTCCCTGCAAAAACCGGTCGCCTACCTGACCTGTAACTTCAACCGTCCGGTGAACGGCAAACCTGCGCTGTTTACCCACGATGAAGTGATCACCCTGTTCCACGAGTTCGGTCACGGCCTGCACCACATGCTGACCCGCATCGAAACCGCTGGCGTCGCCGGTATCAGCGGTGTGCCATGGGATGCGGTCGAGCTGCCAAGCCAGTTTATGGAAAACTGGTGCTGGGAGCCGGACGCGCTGGCGTTTATCTCCGGCCATTACGAAACGGGCGAACCGCTGCCGAAGGAACTGCTGGATAAAATGCTGGCGGCGAAAAACTACCAGGCGGCGATGTTTATCCTGCGTCAGCTGGAGTTCGGCCTGTTTGATTTCCGTCTGCACGCCGAGTTCAGCCCGGAGCAGGGGGCGAAAATCCTCGAAACCCTGGCTGAGATTAAAAAGCAGGTCGCAGTTATTCCAGGCCCGACCTGGGGACGCTTCCCGCACGCGTTCAGCCATATCTTCGCAGGCGGGTACGCCGCAGGCTACTACAGCTACCTGTGGGCCGACGTGCTGGCGGCAGATGCCTTCTCGCGCTTCGAAGAAGAGGGGATTTTCAACCGCGAAACCGGTCAGTCGTTCCTTGATAACATCCTGACGCGCGGCGGTTCAGAAGAGCCTATGGAGCTGTTCAAACGCTTCCGTGGCCGCGAGCCGCAGCTGGATGCGATGCTGGAGCATTACGGAATCAAAGGCTGATTGCTACGTGAAGATCTGCTTAGTAGATGAAACAGGCGCCGGGGACGGCGCCTTATCTGTTCTGGCGGCCCGCTGGGGGCTGGAATACGATGAAGACAACCTGATGGCGCTGGTGATGACGCCGGAACATCTGGAGCTGCGCAAGCGCGATGAGCCGAAGCTCGGCGGGATTTTTGTCGATTTTGTTGGCGGCGCGATGGCGCACCGGCGCAAGTTCGGCGGCGGTCGCGGCGAAGCGGTGGCCAAAGCGGTCGGCATTAAAGGCAGCTATCTGCCGGACGTGGTGGATGCCACGGCGGGGCTGGGGCGCGATGCCTTTGTGCTGGCATCTGTCGGATGCCGGGTGCGGATGCTGGAGCGTAATCCGGTTGTCGCCGCGCTGCTCGACGACGGGCTGACGCGAGGCTACGCGGACCCGGAAATTGGCCCGTGGTTACAGGAACGTTTGCAACTTATTCATGCTTCCAGCCTGACGGCGCTGACCGATATCACCCCGCGCCCGCAGGTGGTTTATCTCGACCCCATGTTCCCGCATAAGCAGAAAAGCGCACTGGTGAAGAAAGAGATGCGGGTGTTTCAGTCGCTGGTGGGGCCAGATTTAGATGCCGATGGCCTGCTGGAGCCGGCTCGTCAGCTGGCGACGAAGCGGGTGGTGGTGAAGCGGCCGGACTATGCGCCGCCGCTGGCGGATGTTGCGACCACTAACGCGGTGACCACGAAAGGGCATCGGTTTGATATTTATTCGGGTACGCCAGAATAGAAAAAGCCGGGTGGCGGCTTCGCCTTACCCGGCCTACATTCAGTGCCGCTTGTAGGCCCGGTAAGCGTTAGCGCCACCGGGCTTTTTTGCACTTACTCGTCTTCTTCGTCACGCAGTGGAACAATCAGCATATCCACGTGTACGGTATTAATCAGCTGGCGCGCGGAAGACATCAGCTTGCTCCAGAAGTCCTGGTGATGACCGCATACCACCAGGTCCATATCGTATTTCTTAATCGCATCAACCAGCACCTGGCCCAGATCGCCGCTACCGCTTAAGGTTTCAGTGATTGGATAGCCCGCGTTGGTAGAAAGCTCGCTCAGCGCGTGGTGAGTCTCTTCGGAGATGCGTTTCTGCATATCGCCCAGATTGACGTCGATCAGACCGGTGTAGAGGTCGGAGTAATTCACATCAACGTGAATCAGCGAAACTTTCGCGTTGTAGGGACGTGCCATGGATACTGCTTTATCAACCAGCACTTTACTCTCCGGGGAGAGGTCTACCGCGATAAGAATGTGTTTGTAAGCCATAGTGTTACTCCTTCCTTAAGTTATCGATGACTAAATGGGAAAGCCGTCGTCTGATGCTTTCATTACGGCCCAGTTAAACATATTTTTCAAGCTTTGGTGTTGATAACGATTAACCTTGTGGCAAAAAAATTAACGGATCTCCTACACTATTTAATGAGCCGTTCGGATATTAAAACGCGAACCGGATCGACTTTTGGTCATTCTTTCACTGAACTGTCTGTCAGGGCATTGGGGTGCGGTAGCTCAGAAGCCTTGCTTCGTGGGCGGACGCCGGGGAGGATGTATGATTAGCACCGTCGCATTGTTTTGGGCGTTATGCGTGGTTTGCATAGTGAATATGGCGCGCTACTTCTCATCGTTACGTGCGCTGTTAGTGGTACTTCGTGGTTGCGATCCGTTGCTTTATCAGTATGTGGACGGTGGAGGGTTCTTCACCTCGCACGGACAGCCCAGCAAGCAGATGCGTCTGGTGGGGTATATCTACTACCAACGCTACCGCGATCACCACGATGAAGAGTTTATCCGTCGCTGCGAGCGCCTGCGTCGTCAGTTCATTTTGACCAGCGCCCTGTGTGGCCTGGTTGTGGTGAGTATGATTGCGCTGATGATTTGGCACTGAGCATAAAAAAAGCGGGCCAGTTTCCTGACCCGCTTTTTTGTCGCCTTCAGCCGATTAAATCAGCTTCAGCGAAATCCAGTACAGACCGCCAGACAGCAGGATGGACGCCGGGAGGGTGAACACCCAGGCCATCAGGATGTTGGTCACGGTTTTACGCTGCAAACCGCCGCCGTCAACAATCATGGTACCTGCCACGGACGAAGAGAGTACGTGGGTGGTGGAGACTGGCATACCGGTGTAGCTCGCCAGACCGATAGATACCGCTGCCGTCATCTGCGCGGACATACCCTGCGCATAGGTCATGCCTTTCTTACCGATCTTCTCGCCGATGGTGGTCGCCACACGACGCCAGCCAATCATCGTACCGATACCCAGCGCCAGCGCGACCGCCATGATGATCCAGATTGGCGCGTACTCAATGGTGTTGAGCATATCGCCTTTCAGTTTCTTCAGCAGACGCTGGTCGTCAGCATTAACCTCTGGCAGCTTCGCGACTTTATCGGTCACGTCGGAGATACAGAGCATGATGCGACGCAGCTGACCACGCTGTTCAACAGCCAGTTTGTCGTAGCTTTCGATATCGGCCAGCATGCCTTTCGCACGTTCCAGCGCGTTAATCGCGTTTGCCGGATGGCAATGGAACTCGCCCGGTGCCGTCGTTGCGCCTGACTCCGGAGAAGGAATCAGCTGGTCCACGCCGGTCGCTTTCTTCAGCAAATCAGGATGCTGCTGGAAGTAAGTCTCAACGTTGTTTACCGCATCACGGGTACGGGTGATTTCGTAGCCGGAGGCGTTCATGTTAACCACGAAGCCCGCCGGTGCGACGCCAATCAGAACCAGCATCACCAGGCCGATACCTTTCTGACCATCGTTCGCGCCATGAGAGAAGGCGACGCCGATAGCGGAAATGATCAGCGCGATACGCGTCCAGAACGGCGGCTTTTTCTTGCCGTCTTTCTTCTCACGCTCTGCTGGCGTCAGGTGGATACGCGCACGTTTTTTCGTGTTGCTCCAGTAGCGACGCAGGATGAAAATCAAGCCACCCGCCACCACCAGACCGACGATAGGGGAGATGATCAGAGAGCCGAAAATGCCGAGAACTTTCGGGATATTCAGCGCATCAACGACGGAGGTCCCGGTCATCAGGGCATTGGTTAACCCGATACCGATAATCGCGCCGATGAGGGTGTGAGAGCTGGATGCCGGCAGGCCGAAATACCAGGTACCGAGGTTCCAGATAATCGCAGCAAGCAGCATTGAGAACACCATGGCCAGGCCATGACCGGAACTCACGTTAAGCAGCAGATCCGTTGGCAGCATATGCACAATGGCATACGCAACGCTCAGTCCGCCCAGGAGGACACCAAAAAAGTTAAATACCGCCGCCATCACGACCGCAAGCTGCGATCGCATTGCGCGAGTGTAGATAACCGTTGCTACTGCGTTTGCAGTGTCGTGGAAGCCGTTGATCGCTTCGTAAAACAGCACAAAAACCAGAGCAAGCAATAATAAAAGCCCGGTATGTAAATCCAGGCCGGCAAACAAATGTAGCATAGGACGTTACGCCATTTTGAGGACATGAACGCGGCGCATTATCCAGGACAAATGCGCAACGGGCAAAGTGAAATATAGACTTTTTTTGACATACCACCTGATTTGAGAAATGTGCCTGAAAGGATAATCTTTAAATATCAATGAAATGGCTTTGTAATATCTTTTTACGCTGGTGCGACCACTGAGGAAACTTTACAATCCGCGGCAGTTAACGAAGAGGATTTTGACGTGGAAAGGTTTGATGCCGTAGTAATTGGCGCCGGTGCGGCGGGTATGTTTTGTGCGGCGATGGCCGGACAAGCGGGTCGTCGCGTGCTGCTGCTGGATAACGGAAAAAAGCCTGGCCGCAAGATCCTGATGTCTGGCGGCGGGCGCTGTAACTTTACTAATCTTTATGTCGAGCCTGCGGCCTATTTGAGCCAGAACCGTCATTTTTGCAAATCTGCGCTGGCGCGCTACACCCAGTGGGATTTTATCGAGCTGGTGGGTAAACACGGTATCGCGTGGCATGAGAAGACGCTAGGCCAGCTGTTCTGCGACGACTCCGCGCAGCAAATTGTCGATATGCTGGTGGCCGAGTGCGAGAAAGGCGGCGTTGTAATGCGCCTGCGCACCGAAGTGCTGGACGTCGCCCGTGACGAGCAGGGCTACACGCTGCAACTCAACGGCGAAACCGTCAGCGCTAATAACCTGGTGATCGCCACTGGCGGCCTCTCGATGCCGGGGCTGGGCGCTTCACCGTTCGGCTATAAAATTGCCGAGCAGTTTGGCCTGAAGGTACTGCCCACCCGCGCCGGGCTGGTACCGTTCACGCTGCATAAGCCCCTGCTGGAACAGCTTCAGACGCTCTCCGGCGTGTCTGTGCCGTCGGTCATTACGGCCGAAGACGGCACGGTGTTCCGCGAAAATCTGCTCTTTACCCATCGCGGACTCTCGGGCCCGGCGGTATTGCAGATCTCCAGCTACTGGCAGCCGGGGGAGTTTGTCTCCGTAAACCTGGTGCCGGACTGCGATCTGGACGCCTTCCTCAACGAGCAACGCGCCGCGCACCCGAATCAAAGCCTGAAAAATACCCTGGCGATGCAGCTGCCGAAGCGTCTCGTGGAGTGCTTGCAGGTGTTAGGGCAAATTCCGGATGTCGCGCTCAAGCAGCTCAACAGCCGCGAGCAGGAAACGCTGGTGGAGACGCTGACGAACTGGCGCGTACAGCCAAACGGCACCGAAGGCTACCGCACGGCGGAAGTGACGCTGGGCGGCGTGGATACAAACGAACTCTCATCCCGCACGATGGAAGCCCGCAACGTGCCGGGTCTTTATTTCATTGGTGAAGTGATGGACGTGACCGGCTGGCTCGGCGGGTATAACTTCCAGTGGGCGTGGGCCAGTGCCTGGGCATGCGCGCAGGCACTCGCTGAAAAGAACGGTTAATATTTATTTTTTTAGCGTGCTGCGTCCTTAACGGGTCCACGCTTTTTATTGTGTGCATGGTGTTTTGTCTTCTTAAAAGGGTTGTCTATGTCTGCTGCTCATCTCGGTTTCCCGACGGAAACCGTTGTTGTCTTCGTGGTGATGGCCGTTGGGGCGATGTTTATCGACCTCTTCATGCACCGTCACGATAAACCGATCTCGCTGAAAAGCGCGGTCATGTGGTCCATCTTCTGGGTCATGATGGCGATGGCCTTCGCCGGATTCTTATACGTGCACCACGGCGCGGAGATGGCCAGTCTGTTCCTGACCGGCTATGCGCTGGAAGAGGTGCTCTCCGTCGACAACCTGTTTGTGATGATGGCGATCTTCGCCTGGTTTGGCGTGCCGGATAGATATCGTCACCGCGTGCTCTACTGGGGCGTGCTCGGGGCGATTGTGTTCCGCGGTATTTTTGTCGCCATCGGCACCAGCCTGCTGAGCCTGGGGCCGTATGTTGAGGTCATTTTTGCGCTGGTCGTCGGCTGGACGGCGGTGATGATGCTGAAACGCAATGAAGAGAGCGATGAAGTCGAAGATTACTCCAACCATCTGGCGTACCGCCTGGTGAAACGCTTTTACCCGGTGTGGCCAAAAATCAGCAGCCATGCGTTTATCCTGACCCAGAAAGAGGTGGATGCCGAACTGGAGAAGCCTGAAAACAAGGATGTGATGGTAGGCCGCGTGAAGAAGGCGAAGCGCTACGCGACGCCGCTGCTGCTCTGCGTCGCGGTGGTGGAGTTGTCCGACGTGATGTTCGCCTTCGATTCCGTACCCGCAATCATTGCCGTCAGCCGTGAGCCGCTGATTATCTACAGCGCCATGATGTTCGCGATCCTCGGCCTGCGTACCCTCTACTTCGTGCTGGAAGCGCTGAAGCAGTATCTGGTGCATCTGGAGAAAGCGGTGGTGTTACTGCTGTTCTTCGTGGCGTTCAAGCTGGGGTTGAATGCGACCGACCATTTCTGGCATCACGGTTATAACATCGGCGCCACGGCAAGCCTGTTTGTGGTGCTGGGGGTACTGGCGCTGGGGATTATTGCGAGCGTGATGTTCCCGGGAAAACGTGAAGCCTGATGTACCGCTTTTCTCCCTCTCCCTGTGGGAGAGGGCCGGGGTGAGGGCATCGGGCCGCACCTAACCCTTAATTGGTGAATTTCGGCGCTTGCTCGGATGATGAAAATGCCGCCAGTGCGGATCCTGCGCCGCCGCCAGCAACTCGTGGTCGCCACGCGTGTCGCCCCAGGCGCGCAGGTGATACGCGTTCAAATCCCCATACACCTTCTCCAGCCTCGCCACCTTCTGGGCACAGCGGCAGTTGTGGCCGGTGATCCGCCCGGTCAGCTTGCCGTCTTTCACTTCCAGCTGCGTGCCAATCAGCTTAATGCCGAGCTTATCGGCCCACGGCTGCAATACCAGCGCCGGGGAAGCAGAGCAAATCGTCACTTCCGCACCGGAATTGACCTCGTTGGCGACGGCCAGCACACCTTCCGGGCGCATCAGCTTGTTCCAGTATTTTTCACAGAAGGCTTCCGCCTGCTGACGTAACCAGTGCTCATCCACCCCCGTCAGGAAGGTTTTAATCAACACCTCTTTCAGCTCATCTCGCGTCAGCTTGCGGCGCACACAGTGCAGCGTAGGCAGGGCCATGCGCACCAGTCGGCCAGCAAAGTAGCGCTTGCCAAAGGCAAAGCGCAGGAACGGGATAAAACTGTCGTGGTGCGTCAACGTACCATCAAAGTCAAAGACAGAGAGCACGCTGGACTTCGCCACGGCTTCGTCGGCAATCATATTGGTCATAAATACGTCTTAGCTGAAATACACATTCTGTTCACTAGTTTACCTGCTTTACCTTCATAGTCCTTATATCAGGTCGCATTTTTTCCTGAACCTGTGGCCTGACGGGTCAAACAATGTCATCCACCACGCCGCCGTCAACGCGCAGCGCCGCGCCGGAAGTCGCGGAGGCCTGCATGGAACAGACATACACCACCATATTCGCCACTTCTTCCACCGTGGCGGCGCGCTGGATCACCGAGCTGGGGCGATTCGTCATCACGAACTCTTTCGCCAGCTGCTCCAGCGATTTACCGGTTCTTTCGATCTCGTCTTTCATCATCGCGGCAAAACCGTCCGACATTGTCGGGCCCGGCAGCACGCTGTTCACCGTCACGCCGCTGCCTGCCACGAACTTCGCCAGGCCGCGCGCCAGCGAGAGCTGGGCGGTTTTTGTCACGCCATAGTGGATCATATCCGCAGGAATATTGCAGGCCGATTCTGATGAGATAAACACCACGCGACCCCAGCCCTTTTGTACCATGCCGGGCAGCAGGGCACGAGAGAGGCGCACGCCGGACATCACGTTGGTTTGCCAGTAGCGTTCCCAGGTCTCGTCGTCGGTGGAATAAAAATCCTGCTGGCCATAGATCCCGGCGTTATTCACCAGAATATCGACGTGCGTGGCGACCCTGAGCAGTTCGTCAACGCCCTCCTGCGAACTCAGATCGGCGATGGCGGCACGAACCTGTACGCCAGGCACCACCTGCTGTAGCGCCTGAATGCCTTTGTTCACCGAGTCGACGCTGCGCCCGTTCACGATCACTTCCGCACCGCTCTCCGCCAGCCCGCGGGCGATGGCAAACCCAATACCGCCGGTGGACGCGGTCACCAGCGCCACTTTCCCCGTTAAATCAATTTTCATCATTCGCTCCTTGTCATCTTTTGGTTCAAAACTTAAAGCGTAGCAGTTGACGATGACGGCTCCTGTTTAAAAAGGCGCAACAGCGTCTCAACCTGCTCGTCCAGCGGGCTGAGGGAGCGTTTGACGATGAGGTGCAGCGGCGTGGCGCGACGTACGCCGTGGCTGAGCGGCAGCGTTTTAAGGATGCCCTGCTGGAGCGGGGTCTGAATGCGTTCTTCCGGTAACCAGCCGTATCCAACCTGATACATCACCGCTTCGATCGCGGCATCGATGGTGGAGAAGGTCCACGACTCCCCGGTGGGGTGAGCGGTGGGCTGGCTGTCTGCGATCTGAATGCGCGGCCACGGTCGTAGCATCTCGTCGTTAAGCGGTGTATCCAGCGCAAACAGCGGGTGCGCGTGATGCGCGACGGCAACAAAATCGATATTCATCAGCCATTCGCCCAGGCCGGTAATGTCCTGGCGGCGGGTTAAGACCATCACGTCGGCTTCATCATTGAGCGCATCTGCGCGGCTGTTTTCCAGCACCTCGGTAAGCCGCACCTGCGTTTGCGGGTACAGCTGCTGAAACTGGCGCAAAATCGCGAACAGCCGGCTGCGCGGAAAAATACTGTCTACCATCAGGTCGATACGGGTTCGCATCCCGCTGCGCAGGGTCGCAGCGCGCGTTTCCACATAGGCGAAGGCTTTCAGCAGCGGTTTAACCTGATTCAGCAACAGCTCACCCGCCGGGGTCAGCACGGCACGCCGTCCCTCTGTCATCAGAAGCGCCACGCCCAGCCGCTCCTGCAAAAGCGACAGGTTATAGCTGACCGAGGACTGGCTGCGGTGGGTCTCTTCCGCCGCCTTAGCGAAGCTGCCCGCCTCGATGACTCTCTCAAGTAAGGCCCACTGTTCGAGCGTCGTCTTGTGCATAATTAATCCAAATTTTGGATGAATTTGATTCAAACATAGCGTTATTCATTCATTTTTTGAAGGGGTACGATCGTCTCATCAAAACAAAGGAGACATCGTATGAGCACCTTCGACAAACATGATTTAAGCGGCTTCGTTGGTAAACATCTGGTATATACCTACGATAATGGCTGGAACTACGAAATTTACGTTAAAAACGAAAACACCCTGGACTACCGTATTCACAGCGGTCTGGTGGGCAACCGTTGGGTGAAAGATCAGCAGGCCTACATTGTCCGTGTTGGGGAGAGCATCTATAAAATTTCCTGGACGGAGCCAACCGGTACCGACGTGAGCCTGATCGTGAACCTGGGTGACCGCCTGTTCCACGGCACCATCTTCTTCCCGCGCTGGGTCATGAATAATCCGGAAAAAACCGTCTGCTTCCAGAACGATCACATTCCGCTGATGAATAGCTACCGTGATGCCGGGCCAGCGTATCCAACCGAAGTGATTGATGAATTTGCCACCATCACCTTCGTGCGCGACTGCGGTGCAAATGACGATAGCGTTATTGCGTGCGCGGCTAGCGAGTTGCCAAAAAACTTTCCGGAAAATTTAAAATAAGATCGGGAACACATGAACGAGACATCGGCCATGTTGGTTTTAACCGGCATGGCCGTTTTTTATGCCGCAGAAATACCGGAGTAAGTAACCGCTTCCGCCGTTAAGGTGAAAGGCGTAGGGGTACAGACCGCCAGGCTCAGCGAGCCGAAGCGTAGCTGGCTGACCGGGAGGGTCTGGGCGGTGCTGTCAATGCTGACAATCTGCCACGCGCTGCCGCCACGCTGTTTGACGATTGCCTCTTTGCGCGTCCAGATGCGCCAGAATGCGGAAAGCTGCTCTTCCGGCGCTTCACGCTCCAGCTCGTCATGTTCGGTGAGGCTGAAAACGGCATTCGCCAGCGCCTGCCAGTTCTCCCGCGGGCGGATCACTTCGATATCGCAGCCCACTTCACCTTCATCACTCATCAGCAGGGCAATGTCGTCCCCGCTGTGGCTCAGGTTAAACCACAGAGGATGGCCGTTAGCGAAGGCCGGTTTTCCCTGCTCGCCGTAAATTATCTCGGGAAGCGGTGAGGGGGATAACGTTCTGGCGAGCAGCGTCCGGCCTGCAAGCCAGGAAGCGTGTCGTGCACCCTGAGGTGCCATGTCTGCGAGCGTTGACGCCAGCGGGTCCGCGCTAAGGGTGGAGATCTTTCCCAGTACAAACTGGTACATAGTTACGCCCAGCGTTTAATGATTATCGAGGTATTGATGCCGCCAAAGGCAAAGTTATTGCTCTGAATAAATTCGCAATCAATCGGGCGGGTTTCCCCCATAATATAATCTAAAGCGCCGCATTGCTCATCCGGTTGTCTTAAATTGAGCGTTGGTGTGAACCAGCCCTCCCGCATCATGTGCAGACTCAGCAAGGCTTCCAGCGCGCCGCAGGCGCCCAGGGTATGACCGAAATAACTCTTTAAGGATGAGATGGGCACGCTGTCGCCGAAAATGGCGGCGGTCGCCTGACTCTCGGCGATATCCCCGCGATCGGTTGCCGTGCCGTGGGCAGAAATATAACCAATGTCCTGAGGGCCAAGGCCCGCCATCGCCAGCGACTGCGCCATACACACCTGCATGGTTTCCCGCTGGGGCTGGGTGATGTGCGCCGCATCGCAGTTGGTGGCAAAGCCCACGATCTCGCCATAGATTGTTGCCCCGCGCGCTCTGGCGTGATCCAGCGCTTCCAGCACCAGCGTGCCCGCCCCTTCGCCAATCACCAGGCCATCGCGCTGAACGTCAAACGGCGACGGCGTGGTTTTTGGCGCGTCGTTACGCTGGCTGGTGGCAAACAGGGTATCGAAAACCGCCGCTTCCGACGGGCACAGCTCTTCCGCGCCGCCTGCCACCATCACCGTCTGGTAGCCGTGACGAATCGCTTCCCAGGCGTAGCCAATCGCCTGGCTGCCAGAGGTACAGGCGCTCGAGGTGGGGATCACCCGACCGCGCAGGCCAAAGAACAGCCCGGTATTCACCGCCGTGGTGTGCGGCATCATCTGCACGTAGGTGGTGCCGGTGATGTTGTGGGTGTGCTTTTCGGTGAGCATGGAGGCAAACTCGCTGACCGGCCCGGTGCTGCCGGTCGACGAGCCGTAGGCGATGCCGGTCTGACCGTTGGTCAGCACCGCGTCGTCGATCAGCCCCGCCTGCTCCAGCGCCAGCTCGGTGGCGCGGGTAGAGAGCAGCGACACGCGGCCCATGGCGCGAATGCGCTTACGGGTATAGTGAGCGGGGAGGGTGAAGTCTTCAATCGGCGCGGCGAGCAGGGTTTGCAGGCCGTCATACGCCTGCCACTCCGTCATGGTTCGCACCGCATTTTCATACTCGCGCAGACGGCGCGAGATGGTCGGCCAGTCCTCGCCGAACGCGGTGACGCCGCCCATGCCCGTAATCACTACCCGGCGGGTCATAGCATGCCTCCGTTAATCGAAATCACCTGACGCGTCACATAGCCTGCTTTATCCGACATCAGGTAACTCGCCAGTCCGGCGACCTCCTCGGCCTGGCCCATACGCTGCATCGGGATCATCGACATCGCCGCGTGCAGCGCGGCTTCGTCCATCTCGATCATGCCGGTATCGATCAGCCCCGGCGCGATGCAGTTGACGGTGATTTTGCGTTTTGCCAGCTCGGTGGCGAGCGCTTTGGTGGCGCCGATGATCCCGGCTTTCGCCGCGCTGTAGTTCACCTGCCCACGGTTGCCCATAATGCCTGACACCGACGACAGGGTGATGATCCGCCCGCCCTTGCGGGTGCCGATCATCGGCATAATGCAGGGATGAATGACGTTATAAAAACTGTCGAGATTGGTGTGGATCACGCTGTCCCAGTCATCGTCGCTGAGCGCCGGAAATGCGCCGTCGCGGGTAATACCGGCGTTACTGACCACGCCATACCACGCGCCGTGGTCAGCGATCTCCTGTTCCAGCACCGTGCGGCACTGCTCGCGGTTGCCCACGTCGAAGGTGAGTAAACGGCCCGCGCCGCCTGCCTGGACAATCGCTTCCAGCGTCTCCTGCGCGCCCGCTTCATCACGATGGTAATGCACGCCAACGGTGAAACCGTCCGCCGCAAGCTGAAGGGCGATAGCGCGGCCAATGCCTTTGCTGGCGCCGGTGACCAGTACGGATCTCATGATGGTGTTCCCTGGTTGAAAAGTGTGGTTAATTCATCCTCGCTCGGCTGGAAGGTGTTCACGCGGCCCGTGGCGAGGGAGACATTATCCGCATGAATGGCGCACTCGAAGCTGCCAAAGCGTTCATCCTGCATCAGACGTTCGATGGTGATGGTCAGCGTGCTGCCTGCGGCAAAATGCCCGGCGTCGCACACCAGCTCGCGCGCGCCCAGCACCATGCCCAGCGCACAGTGCGGCAGCCCTTTTTGCATCCGGTGCCATTCAGACCAGACGCCCACGGTCTGGGCCATCAGCTCCAGCGCAAACCAGCCAGGCAGGTTGCCGTCGGCGTCCAGAAACGGGGCCAGAACGCCCCGATCGTTCACCGTCACGCTGCAAACGGCGCGGTCATCGGTGACGCTTTCCACGCTCTCAAGCAGCAGCATCGGCGTGTCGTGAGGAAGATAATCCCCGGGAGGTAAGTAGCGCATCATACCCTCCCCAGCAGAAGGCTGGCGTTGTTGCCGCCAAACGCGAAGGAGTTTGACAGGATCACCGGTTTATTCAGCGGTGCGCTCTGGTGCAGCAGGCCGAAGGCGGGCAGGGTGTCGTCTGGCGCGTAGCGGGAAAAATCCTGCGGCGGCAGCGGCAGGTCTCGGGTCAGGATCAGCCAGCTCAGGGCGGCCTCGGTGATCCCCGCGGCGCCCAGCGTGTGGCCGGTAAGATGTTTCGTGGAGCTGCACGGCACGCGGTCGCCAAAGAGATCGTGGATCACCTGCGCCTCAATGCGATCGTTCAGCGGCGTGGCGGTGCCGTGCAGGTTGATATAACCGACGTCCGCCGCCGTCATGCCCGCCTCGTTCAGCGCCTGGTTGATGGCGCGGATCGCCCCTTCCCCCTGCGGATGCGGGGCGGAAATATGGTACGCATCGCTGGATTCCCCCGCGCCCAGGAGCGCAACCTCGCCCGGCTCGCGGGTCAGCACCATCAGTGCCGCCGCTTCGCCAATGGTGATCCCCCGACGGTGGCGGCCAAACGGTTCGCACAGGGTCGGGGAGAAGGACTCCAGGCTGTTGAAGCCGTTGACCGGCATGCGGCTCAGGCTGTCGGCCCCGCCGACGATGGCGACGTCCACCAGCCCGGCGTCGATCAGGCGCCGACCGCTGATGATCGCCCGCGCGCTGGAGGAGCAGGCGGTTGAGATGGTATACGCCGGGCCGTCCAGCGCTAGCCAGCGGGCGAGAAAGCGCGACGGATCGCCCAGCTCCTGCTGCGGATATTGCCACTGCGGGCTGCGCTCGCCGTTCTGCGCGCGGCGCACGTACTCATCACCCTCGTCCAGCCCGGAGGTGCTGGTGCCCAGCACAACCGCCACGCGGTCGCGCCCCACGCGCGCAATGGCCGCATCGACGGCGGGCCGGATTTGCGCCAGCGCCGCCAGCAGCAGCTGGTTGTTGCGGCTGCGATGCGCAGAAAAAGACTCGGGGACAGGGGGTAGTTCACCCTCCACGCCCCCCAGCACGGCCTCGGGTAAGCCCTGTAGCCAGCCCGCACGCTGGCGCATCCCGGGGGCCACACCAGCGATCAGGTTCGCCGCTATTTCATCAGCCGAGTTGCCGAGCGCGTTGACCATGCCAACGGCAGAAAGGTAAATCATCTCAGTCACCCAGATATTGAATGGTGATGTGGTAGTGAAAAGCGTGCTGCACAATGCTAATCGGATCGCGCCTGCCGTTACGGTTCAGGTAGACAATTTCCGTGACCAGTTTGCCATCGGGGTTGCGCAGTTCGCGTCTGGTGTCAGTATCGTTCAGCGTCCAGCCTTTCGGCAACTGCGGCTGCCAGGCGCTGAGCGGCCAGTGGCTCAGCATCACGTCGGCCAGCACCTGGCTGGCGGGCGGCAGCTGCGGCATCACAACCGACTGCTCGGTGTGGATCCCGGTGTCGTCGTAGGTGGCGAGGAACAGGCGGATCCCGACGGAGGAGAGGCCGGCAAGCGTCACTTTATTTTCATCGGCGTTAAGCATCACCAGCAGCGACTGGGTCTGGCCTTTAAAACTGCCGGTAAGCAACTGCTGCGCGCGGATGGCAGGCGTGATGCCCGGCGGGGGCAGCGTGACGCGGGTTCCGGGCTGGAGCCAGGCCTGAGGGCGTGCGTCATCGCGGTTCGTCGTATGGCTACACCCCGCCAGCAGCAGGGCCAGCATCACTGCCGCCAGGCGAATGAAACGGGTCATGGTAAGTTCTCTTTGTTAGACGGCATCGCCAGCGGGGCGAGCAGGAACGCGGTGAAGATACCGCTCACCAGCACAATGCCAAAGCTGCTGATGGCCTGAGTGGTGCTGAACACCAGCATCCCCAGCGTCAGCAGGGTAGTCATCATGGCGAGGGTAATCGCCAGCATGGAGGTCAGCGGCGTGCCGCGCGGGTTGCTGAAAAACAGCGTGTAGTTAATGCCAATGCCGAGGACCAGCACCAGCGCCAGCAGGGAAAACAGGTTCACCGGATGGCCCGTCACGGCCAGCGCCGCCAGCCCGCCGCCCAGCGACAGCACGGACGGCACCAGCGCCACCAGCCCTTTTCGCCAGCCGAGGCGTAGCATCGCGCCGCAGGCAATCACCGCCAGCGCCACGCCCAGCAGCCCCGTCAGCAGCGAGCGGTAGAGCGCAAACAGGCTGTCGAAGCTGGCCTTACGGTCAACCCAGACGATCCCGGGATGGCGGGCGGCCAGCTCACCGAGCGCGGCACTGTTTCTGACGCCATCGACCGGGACCAGCACACCGCTTTTGCCGTCCGGCAGCGTCAGCCACAGCAAACGCCAGCCTTCGCTGGCCGGGCTGGCGAGCCACGCTTCCACGCTGACAGGCATGGCGTTCAGGTTCGGTTCACTGGTCTTCAGCCCCGTGCTTTGCAGCATTTTCATCACCGTCGGCGCGGCGTTACGCAGCAGATGCAGATCGCTGTTCTGCCGCGCCAGCGAGTTCAGCGGCAGGGTGCGCCAGCGGGTTAATTCGCCAGCTTTTTGCGCCTGCGCCAGCGCCGGGGTAAACGCCTCCAGCCGCTCCAGCGTTTCCTGAGCCGACGCGCCGTACACCACGAACCACTTCTGATCGACATTTTGTCCGGTCAGGGCGGTGATGGTTTTTTCCTGCGCCAGAATGTCCTGCGGCAGCGCCTGAAGCCGGGCGATATCGTCATCCACCCGCAGGCTGGCGATCCCGATGGCGGAGAGCAGCGCCAGCGCTACCGGCAGCCCGACGGAGAGGGCTTTACCGTCGCGCCAGGCGTTCAGCCAGCGCTGCATTATCCCTCTCAGGGGGACCGGGCGGACCGGCATGCCCCGGCACAGCCACGGATGCCAGAACATTACCGTCAGGCACGAGGCGCTCAGCCCTGCGGCGGCGAACACCGCCATCTGACGAATGCCGGGGAAGGGGGCCAGCATCATGAAGAGATACGCCACGACGGTGGTCAGCAGCGCCAGCAGCAGCGCGTTACGTACCTTCGCCAGGCTTTGCCAGGGCGAGTGTTCCGCGCCGTGCACCATCCGCTCCGTGAGGTAGTAAATCGTATAGTCCGCCGAGATGCCGATAATGCTCATGCTCATCACCAGCGTCATCAGGTGCAGTTCACCGAACAGCAGGAGCGTCACGACCGTCCCCGCCAGCGCGCCGATGGCAATGGAGAGCAGGCTCAGCAGCAGCGGACGCACGGAGCGAAACACCGACACAATCAGCAGGATCACCCCGAGCACCGTGGCGACGCCAAGCGTGGAAATATCGTTTTTAGCCTGCTGGCTGGCGTAATCGCTGTAGAACACCGTCCCGCGCGAGAGCAGCTGCGCCTGTGGATACTGGCTTTTCAGCGTCTGCTGCAACGCGTTAAGGGTAGTCACCAGCTGGTGGGTTTGCTGCATATCAAACGACGAGCCCGCCAGCTCGCCGTGCAGCAGATACCAGTAGTTCCCGGCCGCATCTTTTGTCACCAGCCAGCCGTCCATCAGCTGCATCTTCTGGCTGTTCTTCGCCAGTGCGAGCTGCGCGCCGCGCATCAGCATCAGCGGATCGTTTTGCAGCTCCTTGCCGCTCACGCCGGAAAAGGCGGAGTAGAGCTGGGACAGGACCCACTGGGCCTGTGCTTGACCGCCGTTTTGCAGGCGGGTGCGGGTGGCCGGATCGACCAGGCCATTGCGGTGTTGCCAGAAGAAATCACCCCAGGCCTGTTGCCCGGCGGCATCCAGCGGACCTTTTACGACACTCAGCGCCTGGCTGCGTTGCAGCAGGGTTAACCACTGCTTCGCCACGCGCGGGTCCGGCTGTTTACCGGGGCTGACCAGCCAGATGAGCTGGCGGTCGAGGCGCTGCATAAATCCGTCGTTGAGGGCGGGAGGGATCGCGCCGAGCGTCTGTTTCGGCAGCATGGCGAGCACGCTGCTGTTCAGCCGCGCGCCAGGCAGCAGCGACAGCAGCACGCCCAGCAGGATCAGGCATACCGCGGCCCACAGCAGCGCCGGGCGCAGGGCGTTACGGTGCGGCAAAGCGCTGGCGTTCTGCATCGGTCAGGCGGGCGGGCGTCAGTTGGTGGCGGGAGAGGGCGATATCCGTCGTGTCGCCCTGCTTATCGTTCAGGCGAATGGATTCCAGATAGATCGCCCCCTTCAAATCAAGGGTGGAGAAAATCTTGTCCAGCGGCGTGGTGACGGGCGTCAGCACCAGCGACCAGCGGCCTTCGCCCAGGTCTTTGAAATCGACGCGGAAGTTCTCTTCCAGCACCTTGCGGTCGGCCTGGAACAGCGCCCGCAGCAGATGGTTGAACTGGAACATCTGCGGGTTAGTGTCGGCGGTAATGGTCTGCGGCGACTGACCGTTGACGATCTGCACCATCCGTTTGTCATCCAGCAGCAGCGTCATCGGGAACGGCGCTTTTTGATCCCACAGCAGGCCATTGTCACGGGCGATTAGCATCTCCCCCTGCGAGCGCAGGGGCTGAGGCATATCCTTGATCGTGCGGGTCTGTTCGAAGTGTGCGCGCACCACCGGTTGCTCCGCAAACCGCTGTTGCAGTTCATCCAGCGTGACCGCGTTCACCAGCGGGCTTACCAGCACCGCGAGTAGCGTTATCCATTTCATGGCGCGATCCCCATGCGTTCGAACAGAATGGCCGGGCTGACAAAGCACATCTCCCGGCTTGCTTCTTCCACCGCCACCTGAATGGTGTAGCCGGTGGTGGTGCGTTTCCCGGTTTGCGCGTCGAAGATTTGATAGGCGATGCGCAGACGGTTTTCAACCTCTTCAATGTGGGCGCGGACGCGAATGCGCTGCTCGAAGGTCACCGCGTCGCGGTATTTCACCCGGGTATCCACCACCGGCCAGACGTAGCCGGACGCTTTCATCTGGCGATAGCCGTAATCAAACTGGTTGAGCAGCGCTTCGCGGGCAATCTCAAAGTAGCGGAAGTAGTTGCCGTGCCACACCACGCCCATCATATCGACGTCGTGGAACGGAACGGTGATTTCAACTTCAGCCGTAAAGCGGGGATCGGTCAGCACCCTTTACTCCTTCTCGTTGACCTCTGGCAGCTGCCAGAAATCGAAAAAATTAAACCAGTCGAGCGGCGACAAGAGCGCGTAATGCTCCAGCCGCTGCGCATAGCGGTCGACGGTCTGCTGTAGCGCCTGCTGGCGTTCGCCGCGTGGCAGCAGCAGCGGGTCGGCAAACGGCTCGCAGTGCAGGGTCAGCTTTCCCTGCTGACAGAGGGCAAAAATCAGCACCACCGGGCAGCGCAAAATGGACGCCAGGATAAACGGCCCCTGCGGGAACGGCGCGGGCTGGCCCATAAATTCGCTCCATATCACCCGCCAGCTGCCGCCGCGCTGCGGGGTGACGGCGATGCGATCGCCCACGATCGCCACCCATTCGCCGCGATCCAGCTTCTCTTTAATGAGGATCGCAGTCTCCGGGCCAATGTCGGTGACCGGCATCAGGTGAATGCCCGCCTGCGGCGCCATCTCCTCCATCACCTGCTTAAAGCGTCTGGCGTTGTCGCTAAAGACCAGCGCGTTGATGGTTTTCGCCCCTTCGCGCTGGGCCAGCGCCCGGCAGGCTTCCACATCGCCAAGATGCGACGCGAGCAGCAGTTTGCCCTGAGGATCGTCGAGCCCCAGCGCCTCCTGCGCGCCTGGCGCAAAGACCAGATCGCGATGGAGTTTCATTTCGCCGCGCCAGCTGGCCACTTTATTCAGCATGGCATGACCGAAGCGCAGGAAGTGGGAAAAACTATTAAGCCGCGCGAGGGGCGGCATTTGCCGCTGTGCCATTACCGTTTTAACCCGCGTCAGCCACTGCTGCGACGCCTGACGCGCAGCGCGGGCGGTCAGCCAGTAGACGGCGGTAACCGGCCACAGCAGGGCGGTAAACGCCTTTCGCCCCAGCAGCTGCCAGACGCGCAGCATCAGGCGCATGCCCCATAATCCTTTCACCTCCTGCTGCTGCGCCCAGTGCTGCGAGCGGCGACGCATCAGCAGGGAAGGAATGCGCGGCAGCATGCCGAGAAACAGACGGGTATGCATCAACGAGATGCGCACGTTGTCTTTCAGGGCATCGAAATGGGATACCCCGTCCGGCGGATAGGTCACGCGGGTGGGCAGAAAATAGCTGGTGTTGCCCTGCCAGTAGAGGCGCACCATCACTTCGGTATCAAAATCCATCCGCCTGCCGAGCGGCGTGGTTGCTGCAAGGCGCAGAACCGGGGCTATCGGGTAAACGCGAAACCCGCACATGCTGTCTTTCAGTTGCAGGGAGAGGGTTTCAATCCAGACCCAGACGTGCGTTATCCAGCGCCCGTACAGGCGCGAACGGGGGATCGAGTCATCGTAAACGGGCTGCCCGGAAATGAGCGCATCGGGATGACGCCCGGCCAGCGCCAGCAGTTTGGGGATGTCCTCGATAGCGTGCTGACCGTCAGCGTCCACCTGAACGGCGTGGGTGAAGCCGCGATCGGCGCAGGCTTTCAGCCCCTGCATCACCGCTGCGCCTTTGCCGCTGTTTTCGGCCAGCCGCAGTAGCGTGACCTGCGGACGATCCGCCGCCAGCGCTTCAAGCGTGCGGCGCGTGGTTTCATCGCTGCCGTCGTCCACCACCAGACAGGGCAGATCGAAAGGCGCCAGGCGCGCCAGCACCGAAGCCATCATCGCCCCGTGGTTGTAGCAGGGGATCAGCACGCAGGGGCGGAAGGTTACTGACATAAGCGAATCTTCCCGCTGCTGGCGGTGTGGCGCTCGTTACCCGCATGGCGCTGGTAGCTAAAGGTCAGCAACTGGCGTTCAGGCTGCCAGGCAAGGAGCAGCGTGACCGTGTTCTTCGGCAACAGCGGGGCGGCGAACTTCACGTTCTGAATACTGTGAAAACGGTAGCCCGACGCCAGCGCGGCGGCGTAATGCATTACCCAGTCGAGCTGCGCCACGCCCGGCAGTAGCGGCTGTACGGCGAAATGTCCCTTAAACCAGAGCAGGTCAGGATCAAGATAAAAGGTTATCTCCAGATGCTGTGGATCGGGCTGGAGGCGCCCGATTTCAGGGATCTTCATGAAACAACTCCTGTAGCTGCGCAGTCACGCGCTTGTTCATGCTGTTGACCGGGATTTCATCAACGATCCGCCAGTAGCGCGGCACAGCAACCGGTTCAAGCCAGGGGCGAAGGGCGCGTCGCCAGGCGAGCTCCTGCGCTTTTTTGCCCTGTTCGTGTTGCTGACGCACCGCTTCATTCAGCACCAGCAATACGCCAATGCCCTGACGCCCGCCGCGCGTCACCGTCAGCGCGGCGGCCTCGCGGATGCCGTCCAGCGCCAGCAGGCGGCGCTCAATGTCATCGAGCGAAATGCGTTTATCTTCAATTTTGACCACCCGACCGCGACGCCCGACGAGGCTGAACTGCCCGTCAGCCGTGAAGTGCAGGATATCATCCAGCAGGACCCCCTCCGCCTCGGGGATCAGCGGCGATATCACGCGATCGTCGTGAAACGTCACGCCGGGAAAAGGCTGCCAGCGCGTGCTTTCCTCCTGACGGTAGCGCCAGGCCATTACGCCTGTTTCCGTGCTGCCGTATATTTCATCCGGCCAGACGTTGAGCCAGGCCTGAACCGCGGCGACCTCCTGCCAGGGCAGCGCGCCGCCTGCGGAGACGAGCAGGTTAACGGGGGGCGGCGCCAGCGACGCGTCCAGCCGCTTGAGAAACGCCGGACTGCTGATGAAAAGATAGCGTTTATCGTCGGGAAGGGCAGAGAGCTGCTCGGCATAGTTGAGCAGGCTGGCATGCAGCGGCAGGCCGAGCGCCATGGGTAATACGACACGAAACGTCAGGCCATACAGGTGGTGCAGCACCACGGAAGCCACGACGTGACAGCCCGCCAGACGCTCGCCAAAATGCGCCGCCAGCAGACGAGCCTCACGATCAAGGCTGACCACCGGCTTACTGACCCGCTGCGGCGTGCCGGTCGAGCCGGAGGTGTAAAGCTCGATCGTGCGCATCTCACCGATGGCAGGCAGCGGTGAAAAGAGATGACCTGCCCGCTGAGCGGAAGCCACCCGCAGCTGTCGCCCCTGAAAATCGAGTGTGGTGTCGCTCAGGACGCCGCTGAACAGCGCCCGCTGTTCGTTAAGCTGCGCCGCCCGGCTGTGCCCGGGGAGGACCGGCGTTTTACCCGCATGCAGCGTCGCCAGCAGCGCAACAATAAACAGATAACCGTTTTCGATGCACAGCGCCCAGCGCTCGCCATCTTCACGACGCAGGGTGTCGACCAACTGGGTGACGTCGTGGCGCAGATCGCCAAGCGTCCAGAGGCGGTCGTCCTGCCAGGCGACAGGGGTGTCGTCAGGGCGGGGTGCACTGAGCCACTGGCTAAGCGGAAGAGGGTTAAGCATCGTTTTTCATCACCCGTTGTCGCACCAGCCACTCGCCAGCCATCAGCGTGCCCATCAGGAGATAGGCAATCATCCCGTTCCACAGCGTCCACAGACGGATATCGGCGTGTAATACGGTAAACAGCGCGATCGCCCCGTTGATAATAAAAAAGCCGCACCAGACCTGGGTAACCCGGCGCGTGTAACGTACCCCGACGGGGGAGAGAGCCGGTTCACGCAGGCGCGCCAGCCGTTCGACGACAGGCATTGCCGTCCACAGCGAACCGCCAAACACCACCAGCATCACCAGATTCACCACCACCGGATAAAACAGCACCCACTGGTGCGCGTGCAGGACGTAGCTCGCCGCGCAAAGCGCTATGCCAGCCAGCGCCACGCTCACGAACAGATAACGCAGGGGGCCGCCCTGCCGACGGGCCTGGCAGACGCGCAACAGCAGCACCAGCGCCATCACGGGCAGTATCCCGTGCAGGCTATTATTCGCCAGCCCGAAGCCGATCAAAAACGGCCATGCCAGCAGCATCAGCCCCGTCAGGGCGGGAAGAACTGGAATCGAACGCACGTTACGCGTCGCGCTGAAGCTGTTCCACAACGTCCACGACGTCCTGCACCGTGCGCACCGCTTTGAAGGTTTCAGGCTTGATTTTATGGCCCGTTTTCTTTTGCAGGTGCACCACCATATCGACGGCATCAATGCTGTCGAGGTCCAGATCCTCGTAAAGACGTGCCTCAGGGGTAATATCCTCCGGGGCGATTTCAAACAGCGTAATAAGAAGCGCAGAGACTTCCTGATAAATCGTTTGTTGTTCTGTCATAGCGGTCATTCTCAGGCGCGTTGTTGATGGATAAAAGCCGCGAGCGTGGCAACGGAATAGAAGTGCTGACGCATCTCGTCACTTTCGGCAGAAAGCACTACGCCGTACTGATTTTTTACCGCCAGCCCCAGCTCAAGGGCGTCGATTGAGTCCAGACCGAGGCCGTCGCCAAAGAGCGCGGCGTCTGTATCAATATCCTCTGGGGTAAGTTCTTCCAGATTCAGCGTAGAGATAATGAGATTCTTAATTTCAAGATAGAGCGCTTGCATCTTTCGTTCCTGACAAAGATTGAAGACCGGTTGTTAACTGATGCTGCATATGCCGGTTTAACTGCCTTGCTGCCAGCGCGGGTTCGTGCTGACTCGCATCATAAAAATCATGAATGTTGATGCGTTCGCGAACATCCACGGTGAAAACAGGTTTATTGGGGGGCACGTTATACCAGCTGCTCTGTTTATCCAGCATCCGTTCGCTACAGTGGATCACCACCACGCGCACGGCGCTGTTGCAGCGAACGGCGATATTCGCCGCCCCACGTTGCAGGGTCATGGCTTTCCCCACCCGGGTGCGGGTGCCTTCAGGGAAGATAAGCAGGGTGTCGCCCTGGGCCAGACGCTGCTGGCTTGCGGCAAGCAGCGTGTCGGCTTCGCTGTTAATCAGATAGTCAGCCGCGCGGATCACGCCGCTGACGAACGGGTTACGCAGCAACGCGCTTTTCACCAGACAGTCGGTTTCGTTCATCACCGACGCCAGCAGAACGTAGTCCAGCAGCGAGGGATGATTCGCAATCACCAGACAGCCCCGCTCGGCGCGCAGAACGTCCAGGTTGTTGAAACGGTAATCCAGTACCCCTGCACCCCGTACCACCGCGAGGAACAGGCGAAAACTGGCAGAAATAGTGCGGCGTGCCAGGCGGCGACGTTGAGTGCGGTCGCGCTGGAAAATCAGCAGCAGATTAAACCACACCAGCGACAGCGTCAGCCCGCCGAGGCCGAACAGGGCGAAGCACAATCCGGTCATAAGCATCCGCCATACCCGATCGAGGCGGGAACGTAACCCTCTCATTGGCGCGTCCATTGCCACAGCAGGCGCTCGCCCGGCAGGGTAAACTGGCGCTCGTCCCGCAGGTAATGGCGCAGGAACTGGAGGCTTTGCGGCAGCGCGGGCTCTTCAGGCGTGCGGTTGACGTGCGTTTCGCAGCTGAGCGTATTTCCGGCCTCAATCACCAGCGCCAGCGCGTAGGGCCAGACGGGCATCTGCGGCGGCAACCCGGCGTGATAAAAATCAGGCAGCAGACCGTCGAAATCCACCAGCAACACGCGGGAGTAGCCTGCATGCAGCAGGCTCAGCACGTCGCACAAGCTCTGCTGGAAGGTATCCATACCGGCGGAGACCGACGAAGAGACAACAGGCTGACGCGCGGCGATAGTGAGATTGCCGACCGCCGAGTTGTGTACCGACATGGCAAAATCGGTGGGGGAAACGGGCTGTTCTGCCGCCAGGGCCTGGAGAATACGGAAATTGCGCTCCAGCTCCCCATGACGGCTGCTGTAGACGACGGCGTCGATGCGGTGTTTGCGCAGCATCATCAGGCCAAGATCGACGGCCAGCCTGCTGCCTGAATTCAGGCGGCGGGCGGTCATCATCGGCAGATCGGTCAGTTTCGCCAGCGGTGCCGCGGGATCGATGGCGTCAGACCGGCGTGACCATGCCTGCCATTCGTCGGCATCGCTGAGTCCTGGCGCTCTTGCCTGCCAGTCGATAAGGGTAAGTGTAAATTTCATCTACGCGCGTCCGCGATAAACCTGTTTCT
Organism: Enterobacter cloacae complex sp. IR5403; assembly: GCF_049238705.1. Classification (NCBI taxonomy): domain Bacteria; kingdom Pseudomonadati; phylum Pseudomonadota; class Gammaproteobacteria; order Enterobacterales; family Enterobacteriaceae; genus Enterobacter; species Enterobacter cloacae complex sp. IR5403. The sequence continues at coordinate 64,327 of NZ_JBMKHP010000012.1, forward strand.
GTGACTTTTTCTTCGCCAGCGCGATTTGCTGCGCACATCGTACAATGTTGTCGTCGCGCTGGCGAATAAACGTCACTTTTGACCCTTTCCACCCGGTTATCCCGGCAAACGGCTTTTTGGCCGACCCGGACCCAGAAGAATGGCGAGTTTACTGCCTCCTTTCGTGGTTTCCATCCAGATTTTACAGACGCTGGTGAGCGGCACGGAGAGCAGCATGCCCACCGGTCCCAACAGCCATCCCCAGATCAGTAATGATAAAAACACCACCATTGTCGACATGCCCAGACGGTGGCCCATCATACGCGGCTCAAGAATGTTACCCAGCACCATATGCACGACGAGGAACAGCGCCCCTACCAGCATGCACTCATAAAAACCGTTGAACAGGAACGCCTGGATCATCGGCGGAACGGCGGAAAGCACCGCGCCGATATTGGGTACGTAGTTCAGTAAAAACGCCAGCACGCCCCACATCAGCGCGAACTGCACGTCCAGCAGTACCAGCCCCAGCCAGACGATCACGCCGGTCCACAGGCTTAACAGCGTTTTCAGCGCCAGATATTTGGATACGCCCTTCAGCGCGCGGTGCAAGCCGGCAATGTGGATCTGCGGATTGTTCAGGGCAAAACGCAGTTTATACGGCACGTGGCGCACTTCGAACAGCATAAACACCACCGTCATCACCAGCAGCAGAATGCTGGCCATTGCCCCGGAAAGCCCGGTCATCAACGTGGTGGCGTAGGTCATCACCTTCTCGGAATCCATCCGGCGCAGCATCCGTTCCGGTGAGATATGCAGATTCACGAACGGCAACATGCGCTGAAGATCGACCAGCTTGCGCGTCAGCTCTTTATTGTACTGCGGCAGCATGGTGGAAAATTCGCTCAGCGAGGCGGCGAGCACGCCGAACAGCGCCGTCAGGACAACCAGCATCACCATCACCACAATGGTAATCGCGACCGGGCGGCTGATGCCGCGGCGTAAAAACCATGTCACCAGCGGGTTGAGCACAATGGCGAAAAACAGCGCCAGCAGAAGCTGAACAATGATATCCGCCGCCGCGTGGATACCCGCAAGGATAACCACCAGGCAGGCAAGTTTTAATAAAATATGAAGTCCGGCTTTGTCGGGCGGGCTGGCAGTCATAAGAATTCCTTTTTCCGGGGGGCGTGTTAATTGTAGTGCGCCGGATGGGCTTCGTCTGGAGCGTTAGTCTGAAAGTCGTGGCAAAAAAATGGCCCCCGGCGCAAGCGACGGAGGCCACGGCATCCCGGTGAACGATTACTGGATCACGAGGGTGTTAATGATGTTTTCAGCGGCGGTCTGCGCTTTCTGCTGATTGTCTGCCGGCAGGGTGATCTGCATGGTCAGCAGTTTATTGTCCACCTTGCCGAGCACCACGGAGGAGTAGGCGGTCTGGCCTTTGGCAGAGATGATGCTGTCCAGCTGTTGCAGCGTGTGGCCTTTCAGTTCAACAGACTTGTTGGTGACCACCTGAAGCTGCGGGTCGCGGCTGCGCTGCTGATCTTCCAGGCGTTTGGCCAGCACGCCCAGATCTTCGCTCGTATCGTCACCGACGATCACAATCACCGCTTTTTGGCCGGTGGCATCGGAATAGACGTGCATGTTGTTCGCCTGAGTGCCCAGCTTACCGCTCTGGTCGGTCATGTCCGCAGGCAGAGAGAAACTGAGTTTGCCATCCATCAGGCTCACCGGCTGACCGGTGGCGTTGCTTTCTGCTGACGCGCCCTGAGCAGGCGTTTTGGTGTCGCTGTTATCACAGGCTGCAAGGCCAACAACCAGCAGGCCAATCCCGACATATTTAACCAGATTGCGCATTGACTTCTTCCTTTCGATAAACGGCCATAACGGCTCATTCGTTCATCTTATCACAACTGATAAAGCGAACCCTTAACCTGCCTGCAATGCGGAGATTTCAGATTTATCTGCCAGCCTTTTCAGCAGCATATTCAACAGTACGCCGTACATCGGCAGGAAGAAGACCAGGCTGATAAGCACCTTAAAGGCGTAGTCCACCAGAGCGATTTCCATCCAGTGTTCTGCCATGAAGGCGTCCGGGCTGCGCCAGAAGGCGATGAAGAAGAAGGCCAGCGTATCGCTCACGTTACCGAACAGCGTGGAGGCCGTTGGCGCCATCCACCAGCGATGGTTTTGACGCAGGCGGTTAAACACGTGGACATCGAGGATCTGCCCGAGGGCATAAGCCATAAAGCTGGCGGCGGCAATACGCGCGACAAACAGGTTGAAGTGCATCAGCGCGTCGAAGCCCTGCCAGCTGCCCATGTAAAACAGCGAGGAGATGGCGTAGGAGACAAACAGTGCCGGGATCATCACCGCAAAAATAATCCGCCGCGCCAGCGGTGCGCCAAATATACGCACGGTTAAATCCGTCGCGAGGAAAATAAACGGGAAACTGAACGCGCCCCAGGTGGTATGGAAACCAAAAATGGAGATGGGGAGCTGTACCAGATAGTTACTGGAGATGATCACCAGCAGATGAAATAGCGAAAGCCAGAACAACGCCCTGACGCGCTGCGATTGTGTAAAGGAGTTCATATTGTACCTTTTTGATTAATATTTGGGGTGAGGGAACCCAATAAAGCCGCCGCATGATACTGCTTTGACGACACTTTGCAATGGCTAATTTTCACGCAATCGTTAACCTGGTTTGCATTGGCGATAGCGGGGCGTAAACTACAGCCGTTTTTACCTGAACGAGAAGAAAATGACCGACCTGTTTTCCAGCCCAGACCACACGCTTGATGCTCAGGGCCTCCGTTGCCCGGAGCCGGTAATGATGGTGCGTAAAACCGTACGAAACATGCAGAGCGGCGAAACGCTGCTGATCGTCGCTGACGATCCGGCCACCACCCGCGATATCCCCGGTTTTTGTACTTTTATGGAACACGAACTGGTGGCGCAGCAAACCGAGACCTTGCCTTATCGGTATTTGATTCGTAAGGGGTAGGTGCGGCCTGATGCCCTCACCCCGACCCTCTCCCACGGGGAGAGGGAGAAAACCTTTCTAAACCATCGTTTCAAAATTTCGCGCTTTTGTGAGGCGCTTCACCCTCCCTTTTCCAGCCGTAGTCTAATTTTTAAGCGTCAAAAACTAAAACATCGTTTTAACGCTTATCTCACTACCCTGGAGTTGACTCAATGAAAACGACCTTCAAGCCGTTACTGGCCGCGCTGTGTCTGTCTGCTTTCGCCTGCACCGTTTCTGCCCAGACCATTAAAGCCGCCGATGTGCATCCCGAAGGCTACCCGAACGTGGTGGCGGTTCAGCACATGGGTGAAAAACTCAAACAACAAACCGATGGCAAGCTGGAGATTAAGGTCTTCCCCGGCGGCGTGCTGGGGGATGAAAAGCAGATGATTGAGCAGGCGCAGATGGGGGCGATCGACATGATCCGCGTCTCTATGGCGCCGGTGGCTGCTATCCTGCCGGATATCGAAGTGTTTACGCTGCCCTACGTATTCCGCGATGAAGACCACATGCACAAGGTGATCGACGGGGATATCGGCAAGCAGATTGGCGACAAACTCACCGCCAACCCGAAATCGCGTCTGGTCTTCCTTGGCTGGATGGATTCCGGCACCCGCAACCTGATCACCAAAGAGCCGATCGTCAAACCGGACGATCTGAAAGGGAAGAAAATCCGCGTGCAGGGCAGCCCGGTGGCGCTGGCCACGCTGAAAGCGATGGGAGCGAACTCGGTGGCGATGGGCGTCAGTGAGGTTTACAGCGGCATGCAGACCGGGGTGATCGACGGCGCGGAGAACAACCCGCCAACCTTTATCGCCCACAACTACATGCCGGTCGCCAAAAACTACACGCTGAGCGGCCACTTCATCACCCCGGAAATGCTGCTCTACTCCAAAGTGAAATGGGACAAACTGAGCGCTGACGAACAGCAAAAGATCCTGACGCTGGCCCGCGAAGCGCAGTTCGAGCAGCGCAAGCTGTGGAATGCGTATAACGACCAGGCGCTGGCGAAAATGAAGGCCGGTGGGGTGCAGTTCCACGACATCGATAAAACGGTGTTTATCAAGGCGACAGAGCCGGTGCGCGCACAGTATGGCGACAAGCATCAGGATCTGATGAAAGCCATCGCTGACGTTCAGTAAGCCGGAGTACGTATGTCCGAACTCTATCTGAAGTGGATGGACCGTCTGTACCTGCTCGCCATGGTGGTGGCGGGTCTCTCGCTACTGGTGATGACGATTGTCATCCCCATTGGCATCTTCTCTCGCTATGTGCTCAATCGCGGCGAATCCTGGCCGGAGCCGATCGCCATTATCTGCATGGTGACGTTTACCTTTATCGGCGCGGCGGTGAGCTACCGCGCCGGGTCGCATATTGCGGTCAACATGCTCACCGACCGCCTGCCCGCGTCGCTGCAAAGAGTGTGCGCGCGGGTGGTGGATCTGCTGATGCTGCTCATCTCCGGCCTGATGTGCTGGTACAGCTACTGGCTGTGCGTCGAGCTGTGGGAGCAGCCGGTGGCGGAGTTTCCGCTCCTGACCTCCGGCGAAAGCTATCTGCCGCTGCCTGTCGGGTCGGCCATTTTGATCCTGTTTGTGCTTGAACGCCTGCTGTTTGGCTCGCAGGAAAACCGTCCGGTCGTGCTGATCGGCAATCACAGTTAAGGGGTGAACAATGGATGCGTTTGTTTTGTTATTCACCCTCGCCATTTTGCTGGCGCTGGGGATGCCGGTGGCCTTCGCCGTCGGCTTAAGCGCCGTGGCGGGCGCGCTGTGGATTGACCTGCCGCTGGAGGCGCTGATGATCCAGATCACCAGCGGGGTGAATAAATTTACCCTGCTGGCGATCCCGTTCTTCATTCTTGCCGGGGCGATCATGGCGGAAGGGGGCATTGCCCGACGGCTGGTTAACTTCGCGTACGTTTTTGTCGGCTTTATTCGCGGCGGGCTGTCGCTGGTGAACATTGTGGCATCAACGTTCTTCGGCGCGATTTCCGGCTCGTCGGTGGCGGATACGGCGTCTATCGGCAGCGTGATGATCCCGGAGATGGAGAAGAAGGGCTATCCGCGCGAATACGCGGCGGCGGTGACGGCCAGCGGGTCGGTGCAGGCGATCCTGATCCCACCCAGCCACAACTCGGTGATTTACTCCCTGGCGGCGGGGGGAACGGTCTCCATCGCCACGCTGTTTATCGCGGGCGTGCTGCCGGGCCTGCTGCTGGGCGTGAGCCTGATGGTGCTCTGCCTGTGCTTCGCCCGCAAGCGCGGCTATCCGAAGGGGGACAAAATCCCGTTCAGGCAGGCGCTGAAAATCATGCTCGATGCCCTGTGGGGGCTGATGACGGTGGTGATTATCCTCGGCGGGATCTTGTCCGGGATATTCACGGCGACCGAATCTGCCGCCGTGGCCTGCCTGTGGGCGTTCTTCGTCACCATGTTCATCTACCGCGACTACAAGTGGAATGAACTGCCGAAGCTGATGTGCCGCACGGTGAAAACCGTCACTATCGTGATGATTTTGATTGGTTTTGCCGCGGCGTTTGGCGCGGTGATGACCTACATGCAGCTGCCGATGCGCATCACCGAATTCTTCACGTCGCTGTCCGATAACAAATACGTGATCCTGATGTACCTCAACATCATGCTGCTGCTGATTGGCACGCTGATGGACATGGCGCCGATCATCCTGATCCTGACCCCGGTGCTGCTACCGGTGACCAACTCGCTGGGGATCGATCCGGTGCATTTCGGGATGATCATGATGGTGAACCTGGGGATTGGGCTGATCACGCCGCCGGTCGGTTCGGTGCTGTTCGTGGCGAGCGCGGTGAGTAAGCAGAAGATCGAGCACGTGGTGCGGGCGATGCTGCCGTTTTACGGTATGTTGCTGGTGGTGCTGGGGATGGTGACGTACATCCCGGCGATATCATTGTGGTTGCCGGGGGTGCTAGGGATGCAGTGACGCCGTTTTATGCCGGGTGGCGGCTACGCCTTACCCGGCCTACGGTTACGGTTCGGAGATGTTGTAGGCCCGGTAAGGCGCAGCCGCCACCGGGCGTTTTTACCGACGGCGCAACAGCCGCAACGCGTTCGCCGTGACCAGCACCGTCGCCCCCGTATCCGCCAGTACCGCTAGCCACAGTCCGGTCATGCCGAGCAGCGTGGTGACCAGGAAAATCCCCTTCAGACCCAGCGCAATGCCGATGTTCTGACGAATATTGGCCCGCGTCGCCCGCGCAAGATCTATCATCTGCGCCAGCCCGGTCAGGCGGTTGTGCGTCAGCGCCGCGTCGGCGGTCTCCAGCGCCACGTCGGTGCCGCTGCCCATGGCAATGCCAATGGTTGAGGCTTTCATCGCCGGGGCATCGTTTATCCCGTCCCCGACCATCGCCAGCGGGGCGTGACCGTTCAGCTCGGTTACCGCGCTGACTTTATCCGCAGGCAGTAATCCGGCTTTAAACGCCAGCCCCAGCTCACCGGCAATCGCCGCCGCCGCGCGCGGGTTATCACCGGTCAGGATCACGCCCTGTACCCCCAGCCTGTGCAGCGCGTCGACGGCGGCTTTCGCATCGTCACGCAGGGTGTCGCGCAGCGCCAGCATGCCCATCGGTACACCGTCCTGCATCACGGCAACGACCGTCTGCCCGGCCTGCTCTAATGCCTCAACCTGTGGATTCGCGAACGCGCCTGCCGCGGCGATCAGCACTTTTTTGCCTTCGACCACAGCTTCAATCCCTGACCCGACCAGCGCTCGCTGGGCCGTTGCCGGAGGGATGTTCAGCCCGCGCGACTGCGCTTCACGCACAATCGCCTGCGCCAGAGGGTGGGTGGAACCCTGCTCCACGGCAGCGGCCAGCGTCAGCAGGGCGTCTTCACTGATGTCCTGCGGATACACGCCGGTCACCTGCGGCTTGCCGACGGTCAGCGTGCCGGTTTTATCGAAGGCGATGTGCTGAATCTGGCTCAGCTGTTCCAGCGCCGCGCCGCCCTTAATCAGCGCCCCGCGACGTGCCGCCGCCGCCAGCCCTGAGGTAATCGCCGCCGGGGTGGAGATCACCAGCGCACACGGACAGCCGATCAGCAGCAGCGTCAGCCCTTTGTAAATCCAGCCCTCCCACGGCGCGCCGAAAAACAGCGGCGGGACGACGGTGACCAGCAGCGCCACCAGCATGATGGCGGGGGTGTAAATCCGGCTGAAGCGATCGATAAAGCGTTCGACCGGCGCGCGGCGCTCCCCGGCCTCTTCAATCAGCCTGAGGATGCGGTCGATGGCGCTGTCGCCCGGTTCAGAAAGCACGGTGAGCTGCACCAGCCGGTCGACGCTGGTGGCGCCCGCAGGCACTTTTTCACCCGCCGCACGCGCTACCGGGATGGATTCCCCGGTCAGGGCGCTTTCGTCAAAGCTTGCGGTGGCGGTAACGAGGACCCCATCGGCTGGCAGACGTCCGCCTGCGGGCACTTCAATCACGTCGCCCGGGCGCAAGGTGTTGATGGCGACCGTTTCACGAGTACCGTTTATCACGCGCGTGGCGGTTTCCGGCTTTAGCGCCATCAGCGCGCTCACCCCTTTGCGCGCCCGGCTCGCCGCCCAGCCCTCAAGGCGTTCGCCGATCAGGAACAGCAGCAGCACCATCGCCGCTTCCGCCGTCGCGCCAATAAACAGCGCCCCGATAGCCGCCACGCTCATCAGCGTTTCAATGGCAAACCAGCTGCCGCTTCTCATCAGACGCAGCGCCTGACGCGCAATCGGGAACAGGCCAACCAGCGTGGTGGCGATAAACGCCAGGTTGCCGAACGGGTGGTTGAACTGCTCCAGCCCCCAGCTCAGGGCCATCATGATGATGAGGGTGATAAGGGGCAGATTTTCTTTTAGCGGGGACGTTTTTTCTGCGGGCGTCGTTTCGCTGCGCAGGGTATAACCCGCTTTGCTGACGGCGGCTTCAACCTGTCTGCTGACGTCGTTTTCGGCGCTGACCAGCAGCTTTTCGGTAGCGAACAGCACCTGAACGTGGTTCACACCCGGCACCTGCTTCACCGCGTTTTCCACTTTGCGGGCGCAGGCCGCGCAGTCCATGCCGTTGACCACCCAGCTGTAGTGATTGCCGTTTTCAGGCAGCGCTTCGGTCCGGGTTTCGCACGCGCCCTCGCAGCAGCAGTCCTCTTTTGGCGGAACCGGGCTGAGCTTAAGTGCCGAGAATTGGGGAACTTTTTTAGGTATTTCTGGAGTCGACATGGCAGTCTCCGGTAATGATAATTTTCTCATTAACCGCAGCATACACTCTGGAGTCGACTCCAGAGTCAAGCGTTATTTAGATATACAGCGAACGCACAATCAGGAAGTGTCCGGCAAAGTAACAGGCGGCGGAAATCGCATTATCCGCACGGAAGCGGCGGCGATAGTGGCTGCCCAGCCAGACGATATTACCCAACAGCAACAGTGCGGCACCGAAGAACGCAGACATTGCCGGAGCGGTCGGACGGAAGAACCACAGCTCGCCCGCCAGCCACACCATCACCAGCGTCATGGCGATAAACGTACAGACCGGGAGACGCATCTCTTCCAGACGCGACCAGATCACCGCGATCAGCAGGGCGCCAATCACCAGCAGCACCAGCGGCAGCGGCCAGAAGAAGGAGAGCGTCATCTGGCTGGCAAAGTAGATGGTATAGAGCAGATGCGACAGGAAGAATGCCCCCACGGCGTACAGCAGGCGCTGGCGCGGCAGCAGGGTTAAGGCATCGCCAATCAGGGAAGCACACAGCCCCGCGAGGACAAGATAGCTAACGGCGTTAAACATCGGGGCCTGCCAGGCAAGCAACAGCAGGAGTAATAGCGTGACGGGTTTAAACAACCAGCGCTGCCAGGCTGGGCCACGGTAAGACGCATCGACGTAAAGCCATGCGGAAAAACAGACAGCGATAAATGACCAAAGCATATTAACTCCCTGTAACTGTTGAGGCTGAATGATCAGTTCCTGATCCAGTGTAGTGACGCGAGCGGGCGTTTGGCAATGCCGGGGCAGGCGAGGTATCCTGAATTCCGCATAATCTGATGGGATTTTTCAATGAGCAAGATGCCGCTGTTTTTCATTATCGTGGTGGCGATTATCGTCATTGCCGCCTCGTTTCGCTTCGTGCAGCAGCGCCGTGAGAAGGCCGACAACGACGCCGCGCCGCTGATGCAAAAGCGCGTGGTGGTGACGAACAAGCGTGAGAAGCCGCTTAACGACCGCCGCTCCCGCCAGCAGCAGGTGACGCCAGCGGGCACAACGATGCGCTATGAAGCGAGCTTTAAGCCGGAAACCGGCGGGCTGGAGATGACCTTCCGCCTGGAGGCGCAGCAGTACCACCAGCTGACGGTGGGGGAGAAAGGCACGCTGAGCTACAAAGGGTCGCGGTTTGAAGGTTTTGAACCGGAGCTGTAATTTTCCCCTCACCCCGGCCCTCTCCCAGTGGGAGAGGGTGTAATCGTCCCCTCTCCCACTGGGAGAGGGTTAGGGTGAGGGGCCTACTTCTTCACCTGCGCCTTAAACTTCTTCATCCACACCAGCAGCTCAAACACGCCGAAAATAAACACCCGCAGCTGCTGCCAGCCGGTCATCGGTGGGCCATCTTTCGGCAGACCGTTTTTCAGCATCACCATCTGCAAGGCATGCATGAACGCGGTAAAAATCAGCGCCACGTTAATAAAGATATTCAGCGGACGCGGGAACGGGTGCACCAGATTCAAAATCAAAAATGCCCAGACGCCCAGCATCAGTACGCGCCCTACGTTAATCAGTACTGGCATCGGATCCTCCTTGTGCCTGACGGTGATACAGACGATAAGCCACCTGGCCGGCGACCTTCTCGCGGTGCAGATCCCAGTGAACGGGAACGGGCGGCAGGCCATTTTCCACTTCGCTTTCAACGTAAATCAGCGCGTCGTCTGCCAGCCAGCCATTTTTTTCCAGCAACGATAATGTCTCTTCCAGCAGCCCTTTACGGAACGGCGGGTCAACAAACACCACGTTGAACGGCGTCCCCTGTTGGGCGAGGAAGCTCAGCGTGTTGGTATTCACCACTTTCGCGTTGGTTGCCTTCAGCGTAGCCAGATTTTGCTGCAACGTCTGCGCGACGCCGCGCTCCATCTCCAGCAGCGTGGCGCTGGCGGCATAACGCGACAGCGCTTCCAGCCCTAATGCACCGCTTCCGGCGAAGCAGTCCAGGCAGTTGGCGTCTACCATAGACGGGGCGAGCCAGTTAAACAGCGTCTCGCGAACGCGGTCCGTGGTGGGGCGTAAACCGGGGCTGTCCGGCACCGGTAATTTCCGGCCTCGCCACTGGCCGCCGATAATGCGAATTTGACCGGCCGGGGCGCGGGTGGGTTTCTTCATCTCAGGAAAGCTCTGTTAACAATGCCCTGCGATTGCGGGCGGTGATGTCAATTAAGTAAAGTGTTAGACTATTTCATCATTTTTTTAGCTTCCCTGTATATAGCGCCGCGAGGAGTGTAGTCGCAGATGGCAAAACAAAAAAAACGTGGCTTCTTTTCCTGGTTGGGTTTCGGTGAAAAAGAGCAAGAAACAGAACAGAAAACCGAAGAACAGCAGGTTGTAGAAGAGTCGTCACAGCCTGAAACGCCTGTCGAAACCGCTGCGGTTGTCGAAGCGGAAGAGCCAGCACACAGCAAAGAAGAGATTGAATCCTTTGCCGAAGAGGTGGTTGAGGTTACTGAACAGTTTCAGGAGAGCGAAAAACCAGAGCCGGTTATCGTAGAAACCCTTAACGAAGCGCCGCAGGCCACTATCGAACACGAAGAACTGCCGCTGCCGGAAGAGGTGAAAGCCGAAGAGGTTTCTGCCGAAGAGTGGCAGGCCGAAGCGGAAACCGTTGAAATTGTTGAGGCGGTGGAAGAAGAAGCGGCCCTTGAGCCAGAGCTGACCGACGAAGAGCTTGAAGCCCAGGCGCTGGCGGCGGAAGCGGCTGAAGAAGCGGTCATTGTCGTGCCGGTGGACGAGCAGGCCGAAGAAGAGATCGTTCAGGAGCAGGAAAAACCGACCAAAGAAGGTTTCTTCGCGCGCCTGAAGCGCAGCCTGCTCAAAACCAAAGAAAACTTAGGTTCCGGATTTATCAGTCTGTTCCGTGGCAAAAAGATCGACGACGATCTGTTTGAGGAGCTGGAAGAGCAGCTGCTGATTGCGGACGTGGGCGTGGAAACCACCCGGAAGATCATCGCCAACCTGACCGAAGGGGCGAGCCGCAAACAGCTGCGTGACGCCGAGGCGCTGTACGGCCTGCTGAAAGACGAGATGGGTGAAATTCTCGCAAAAGTTGACGAACCGCTTAATATTGAAGGCAAAATGCCGTTTGTTATCCTGATGGTTGGCGTCAACGGCGTGGGCAAAACTACCACCATCGGCAAGCTGGCGCGCCAGTTTGAGCAGCAGGGCAAATCGGTGATGCTGGCGGCGGGCGATACCTTCCGTGCGGCAGCGGTGGAACAGCTCCAGGTGTGGGGCCAGCGCAACAATATTCCGGTTATTGCCCAGCACACCGGCGCGGATTCCGCCTCCGTGATTTTCGATGCCATCCAGGCGGCGAAGTCGCGTAACGTGGACGTGCTGATTGCGGATACCGCAGGGCGTTTGCAGAACAAATCGCACCTGATGGAAGAGCTGAAGAAAATCGTTCGCGTCATGAAGAAGCTGGACGAAGATGCACCGCATGAAATTATGCTGACTATCGACGCCAGCACCGGACAGAACGCCATCAGCCAGGCGAAGCTGTTCCATGAAGCGGTAGGCCTGACCGGGATCACGCTGACCAAGCTGGACGGCACCGCGAAAGGCGGGGTGATCTTCTCCGTGGCCGACCAGTTCGGCATTCCTATCCGTTACATCGGTGTGGGCGAGCGTATTGAGGATTTACGTCCGTTTAAAGCGGACGACTTTATTGAGGCACTATTTGCCCGAGAGGACTAACAATGATTCGCTTTGAACACGTCAGCAAGGCCTATCTCGGCGGGAGACAAGCGCTACAGGGGGTGACATTCCACCTCCAGCCAGGCGAGATGGCATTCCTGACCGGCCATTCCGGCGCGGGGAAAAGTACCCTGCTCAAGCTGATCTGTGGGATCGAGCGGCCAAGCGCCGGGAAAATCTGGTTCAGCGGCCATGAAATTAGCCGTCTTAAGAACCGTGAAGTGCCGTTCCTGCGTCGTCAGATTGGCATGATTTTCCAGGATCACCACCTGCTGATGGATCGCACGGTTTTCGATAACGTGGCGATCCCGCTGATTATTGCCGGTGCCAGCTATGACGATATCCGCCGTCGCGTCTCCGCGGCGCTGGATAAGGTCGGGCTGCTGGACAAAGCGAAGAACTTCCCGATCCAGCTCTCCGGCGGTGAACAGCAGCGTGTGGGGATTGCCCGTGCGGTGGTGAACAAGCCTGCCGTTTTGCTGGCGGATGAACCGACCGGTAACCTGGACGATGCCCTCTCTGAAGGGATTTTGCGTCTGTTTGAGGAATTCAACCGCGTAGGGGTCACGGTACTGATGGCGACGCACGACATGGGGCTGATTTCCCGTCGTTCGTACCGCATGCTGACCCTGAGCGACGGGCATTTGCACGGAGGCCACGGTGAATAAGCGTGATGCAATGAACCAGATTCGGCAGTTCAGCAACCGGTTTGACCGTTTCCGCAAGCCTCAGGGCGGCGGGGACGGCAATCGCAATGCGCCTAAGCGTGCCAAAGCGGCACCGAAACCGAACTCCCGCAAAACCAACGTCTTTAACGAGCAGGTGCGGTATGCCTTCCAGGGCGCGTTGCAGGATCTGAAAAGCAAACCGCTGGCGACGTTCCTGACGGTGATGGTGATTGCCATCTCCCTGACGCTGCCCAGCGTCTGCTACATGGTTTACAAAAACGTAAACCAGGCGGCGTCCCAGTACTATCCGTCACCGCAGATCACCGTTTATCTGGATAAAGCCCTCGACGATAACGCGGCGGCGCAGGTGGTGGGGCAGATTCAGGCCGAACAGGGCGTGGAGAAGGTGAACTACCTTTCCCGCGATGAAGCGCTAGGCGAGTTCCGCAACTGGTCTGGGTTCGGCGGCGCGCTGGATATGCTTGAAGAGAACCCGCTGCCCGCCGTGGCGGTGGTGATCCCGAAACTCGATTTCCAGGGCACGGATTCGCTCAACACCCTGCGCGACCGCATTACCCGCATCAACGGGATTGATGAAGTGCGCATGGACGACAGCTGGTTTGCCCGTCTTGCCGCCCTGACCGGGCTGGTAGGACGCGTGTCGGCGATGATCGGCGTGCTGATGGTGGCGGCGGTGTTCCTCGTCATTGGTAACAGCGTGCGCCTGAGCATCTTCGCCCGTCGCGATACCATCAACGTGCAGAAACTGATTGGCGCAACGGATGGTTTCATCCTCCGCCCGTTCCTTTACGGCGGCGCGTTATTAGGTTTTTCTGGTGCATTTCTTTCATTGATTTTGTCAGAAATTTTGGTGATGCGGTTGTCGTCAGCCGTCACCGAGGTGGCGCAGGTTTTCGGAACTAAGTTTGATATCAGTGGCTTAGGTTTCGATGAGTGCCTGCTGTTGCTGCTGGTGTGCTCCATGATCGGCTGGGTGGCGGCATGGCTGGCAACGGTTCAACATTTACGCCACTTTACTCCCGACTAATAAAAGCGTGATATAATCTTTCCCTGCACCGAGATGTTCGCTTGCAGGGAAAGCGTCCCTGTTGTCTCTTCCCCTGTAATCATCTTCATGTCACATTTTGTGCGTAATTTATTCACTGTTGCACCTGGAACTTGTGGATAAAATCACTGTCTGATAAAAGAGTGAATGCTAATCTCGTTGCTCAAACGCTTTGGCATGGTTGTTGCCTGACGGGGACAACCTGGACCAGAAGAAACATTGAGAGGAATGAATGACCAAAGAAATGCAAACTTTAGCTTTAGCCCCTGTTGGTAACCTGGAATCTTACATCCGGGCTGCGAACACCTGGCCGATGTTAACGGCTGAGGAAGAAAAGGAGCTTGCTGAAAAGCTGCATTACCAGGGCGATCTGGAAGCAGCTAAAACGCTGATCCTGTCTCACCTGCGCTTTGTTGTTCACGTTGCTCGTAATTATGCGGGCTACGGCCTGCCGCAGGCGGACCTGATTCAGGAAGGTAACATTGGCCTGATGAAGGCGGTACGTCGCTTTAACCCGGAAGTGGGTGTGCGACTCGTCTCCTTCGCCGTGCACTGGATCAAAGCGGAAATTCACGAATACGTCCTGCGTAACTGGCGTATTGTGAAAGTCGCCACGACGAAAGCGCAGCGCAAACTGTTCTTTAACCTGCGTAAAACCAAGCAGCGTCTGGGCTGGTTCAATCAGGATGAAGTGGAAATGGTGGCGCGCGAGCTGGGCGTTTCCAGCAAAGACGTCCGCGAGATGGAATCCCGTATGGCCGCGCAGGACATGACGTTTGATATGTCTGCCGACGATGACGCGTCCGACAGCCAGCCGATGGCCCCGGTTCTGTATCTTCAGGATAAAACCTCTAACTTTGCTGACGGCATTGAAGAGGATAACTGGGAAGACCAGGCGGCGAACAAGCTGACCTTCGCGATGGAAGGCCTCGACGAGCGTAGCCAGGATATCATCCGTGCCCGCTGGCTGGACGAAGATAACAAGTCCACGTTGCAGGAACTGGCCGACCGCTACGGCGTCTCCGCTGAACGTGTGCGTCAGCTTGAAAAGAACGCCATGAAAAAACTTCGCGCCGCTATCGAAGCGTAATTTTCGCGAAGTACACCGAGAACCCTCGAATGCAAATTCGGGGGTTTTGTTTTTTTAGCGCCCGCTCTGGCGAATTCCCTGCCCCTGGCAAACACTTACTGATGCGCTAAGCAGGCGACTTTCAGAGGGTGACAGGGTGAAAAATAATGAACTGAACGACCGGCGTTTACAGGCGACGCCGCGCGGTATCGGCGTCATGTGTAACTTCTATGCCGATAAAGCCGAAAACGCCACGGTGTGGGACGTGGAAGGTAATGAGTATATTGATTTTGCCGCCGGGATCGCCGTGCTGAATACCGGGCATCGCCATCCTAAAGTTATCGCCGCCATCGAAAAACAGCTTCACGCCTTTACCCATACCGCTTATCAAATCGTCCCCTATGAAGGCTATGTGGCGCTTGCCGAGCGCATCAACCAGCGCGTACCCATAGAGGGGC
The DNA here is from genome assembly GCF_049238705.1 of Enterobacter cloacae complex sp. IR5403. NCBI lineage: Bacteria > Pseudomonadati > Pseudomonadota > Gammaproteobacteria > Enterobacterales > Enterobacteriaceae > Enterobacter > Enterobacter cloacae complex sp. IR5403. Next base: position 79,560 of record NZ_JBMKHP010000012.1, read on the forward strand.
CAGCCAAAACCGCCTTCTTCTCAACGGGGGCGGAAGCGGTCGAAAACGCGGTGAAAATCGCCCGCGCGTACACCAGACGTCCCGGCCTTATCACCTTCGGCGGCGCGTTCCACGGCCGTACCTTTATGACCATGGCGCTGACCGGCAAAGTGGCGCCCTATAAGCTCGGCTTCGGCCCGTTCCCCGGCTCGGTGTACCACGCGCAATTCCCCAACAGCCTGCACGGGGTGAGTACCGCCGAAGCGCTAAAAAGCCTGGAGCGCATCTTCAAAGCCGATATCGCGCCCGATCAGGTGGCGGCAATCATTATTGAACCGGTTCAGGGCGAGGGCGGGTTCAACGTCGCGCCCGCTGATTTTATGCAGGCGCTGCGTGCCCTGTGCGATACCCATGGGATTTTACTCATTGCCGACGAAGTGCAAACCGGCTTCGCCCGTACCGGCAAGCTGTTCTCCATGGAAAACCACTGCGTGAAGCCCGATCTGATCACCATGGCGAAAAGCCTGGCGGGCGGGATGCCGCTCTCTGCCGTCACTGGCCGGGCGGAGGTGATGGATGCGCCCGCCCCGGGTGGGCTGGGCGGCACCTACGCGGGTAACCCGCTGGCGATTGCGGCGGCCCATGCGGTGCTGGATGTGATTGACGAGGACGATCTCTGCACCCGCGCGTCTCATCTCGGGCATCATCTGGTCGAGGTGCTGAATAAAGCGAAGGATGGTTGTCCGTATATCGCCGATATCCGTGGGCAGGGCTCGATGGTGGCGGTGGAATTTAGCGATCCGCAAACCGGACAGCCGTCGCCGGAATTTACCCGTCAGGTTCAGGAGCGCGCGTTGAACGAAGGGCTGCTGCTCCTGAGCTGCGGCGTTTACGGCAACGTTATTCGCTTCCTCTACCCGCTCACCATCCCCGAAGCGCAGTTCCGTAAAGCGCTGGACATTATTTCCGCCTCGCTGACACGATAAAGCCAAAAGCCCGGCTGAAATGACGGTCGGGCTTATCATATTTTCATTTCAAATTAGCTATTCCAAAATCATAAAAATGGGGTATGTTTTAGCAGAGTATGCTGAAAAAGCGCGAACAGCACGCCTATAACTGAAATAAAGCGCTACACAACAACATCACAACAATCGTTATAACCATAATAATGGGGAATCTCAGGATGAACATGAAGGGTAAAGCGTTACTGGCAGGATGTATCGCGTTGGCATTCAGCACTATGGCCCAGGCCGATATTAAAGTGGCCGTGGTGGGCGCGATGTCCGGTCCGGTAGCACAGTACGGCGACCAGGAATTTACCGGCGCGGAACAGGCGGTTGCAGACATTAATGCCAAGGGCGGCATCAAGGGCGAAAAGCTGCAAATCGTAAAATATGACGATGCCTGTGACCCGAAACAGGCGGTCGCGGTGGCGAACAAAGTGGTAAACGACGGGATCAAATACGTTATCGGTCACCTGTGCTCCTCTTCCACCCAGCCCGCGTCTGACATCTATGAAGACGAAGGCATTCTGATGATCACGCCGGCCGCGACGGCGCCAGAGCTGACCGCGCGCGGCTATAAGCTGATCCTGCGCACCACCGGTCTGGACTCCGATCAGGGGCCAACCGCCGCGAAATACATCGTGGAAAAAGTGAAGCCACAGCGCATCGCAATTGTTCATGATAAACAGCAGTACGGCGAAGGCCTGGCCCGTGCGGTGCAGGATAACCTGAAAAAAGCGAACGCCAACGTGGTGTTCTTTGACGGTATCACCGCCGGTGAGAAAGACTTCTCGACCCTGGTCGCGCGTCTGAAGAAAGAAAATATCGATTTCGTTTACTACGGCGGCTACCACCCGGAAATGGGGCAGATCCTGCGCCAGGCGCGTGCGGCGGGTCTGAAGACGCAGTTCATGGGGCCAGAAGGTGTCGCGAACGTTTCCCTGTCTAACATCGCGGGTGAATCAGCTGAAGGGCTGCTGGTGACCAAGCCGAAGAACTACGACCAGGTGCCTGCGAACAAACCTGTTGTCGATGCCATCAAGGCGAAGAAACAGGATCCAAGCGGTGCGTTCGTCTGGACCACCTACGCAGCGTTGCAGTCTCTGCAAGCGGGCCTGAACCAGTCAGCCGATCCGGCGGAGATTGCCACCTGGCTGAAAGCGAACTCGGTGGAAACCGTGATGGGGCCGCTGTCCTGGGATGAGAAGGGCGATTTGAAGGGCTTCGAGTTCGGCGTGTTTGACTGGCATGCCAATGGCACTGCTACTGATGCCAAATAATGCTGGTGCGGGTTGATGCCCTCACCCTAACCCTCTCCCACGGGGAGAGGGGATTACCCGGTTTTCTCCCTCTCCCTTAGGGAGAGGGCCGGGGTGAGGGTATCAGGCCGCACAGATCTAGCGCTTCTCCCACCCGTTCGCCTGCGCCGTAAACCCTAACGCCTGCATAAACGCCGCCATCACGCCGCGATCCTCTACGCCCACGTCGGCCATCCACCAGGAGGTTACGCTCGGGTTTTCACGGATCACCTCTTCAATCAAATACTGCCCGACCCCGCGACGACGGGTCACGTCGCGCACGCGCAGGGAGTCCAGCGCCCCTTCCGTGCCGCTCAGCGTTACGCGGACGGCGGCCAGCAGACGTTCATTAAAACGCGCGGCATAGATGCGGTGGTTTTCATCGACGGCCAGCGATGAAGGGGAATATTCCGGCCAGATCTTGCCCAGGTCGATATGATCCTGGTCGCTAAAGGTCACCAGACGCACGATAGTCAGTTTCATTAGCTGCTTGTCCAAATCAAAAAGAGTAGGGCCAGTGTACTCAATTTATTTGCTCAGGCGCTTTCTCTTTTTCTTCCCATTTACCAGGTGATTAGTTTTTTGGCAGCGCGATGGGCAGTTTGAAAACACATGGATCGAAAAATAAGCAGAATTTTAACCTGAAGGGCAGTGATTTATTCGGCGCTTTGTACCGTTATTTTATGCTGCCAACTGCGCTTTTATTTGTTTATCTCCGCCTGATTTCAGAATATTATCTTTGCTTAATCGCCTGAAAAATAGAGATTTTAGTCTGGTTTTTGACAAAAAACTGCGCTAAACCATTAAAGGCACTGGTAAAAATAGCGTTGTTCATTAAAAGTACAGAATGCTTTTTAACCATAATAAAACAAAATATAAACACGACATCACGAATGGGGATTCAGAGATGAAAAGGAACGCGAAGACGTTAATCGCGGGGATGGTCGCACTGTCGATCTCGCATGCCGCTATGGCAGACGACATTAAAGTTGCGGTAGTGGGGGCGATGTCCGGCCCTGTTGCCCAGTGGGGTGACATGGAGTTCAACGGCGCGCGTCAGGCCATCAAAGATATCAACGCCAAAGGCGGCATCAAAGGCGACAAGCTGGTAGGCGTGGAGTATGACGACGCCTGCGATCCTAAACAGGCCGTCGCGGTCGCCAACAAAATCGTTAACGACGGTATCCAGTACGTCATCGGGCACCTGTGTTCTTCCTCCACGCAGCCAGCGTCTGATATCTACGAAGACGAAGGCATTCTGATGATCACCCCGGGTGCCACCAACCCGGAACTGACCCAGCGCGGCTACCAGCACATCATGCGTACCGCCGGTCTGGACTCCTCTCAGGGGCCAACCGCCGCCAAATACATCCTCGAAACCGTTAAGCCGCAGCGTATCGCCATCATTCATGATAAGCAGCAGTACGGCGAAGGCCTGGCGCGTTCCGTGCAGGATGGCCTGAAAAAAGGCGGCGCAAACATCGTCTTCTTCGACGGCATTACCGCCGGTGAGAAAGACTTCTCCGCGCTGATCGCCCGCCTGCAAAAAGAGAATATCGACTTCGTTTACTACGGCGGCTACTACCCGGAAATGGGGCAGATGCTGCGCCAGGCGCGCGCCACCGGCCTGAAAACCCAGTTTATGGGGCCAGAGGGCGTCGGTAATGCCTCCCTGTCCAACATCGCGGGCGATTCTGCCGAAGGCATGCTGGTGACGATGCCAAAACGCTATGACCAGGATCCGGCGAATAAGGCTATCGTGGATGCGCTCAAGGCGCAGAAGAAAGATCCGAGCGGTCCGTACGTCTGGATCACCTACGCGGCCGTGCAGTCTCTGGCCACCGCGCTGGACCGTACCGGCAGTAAAGAGCCGCTGGATCTGGTGAAAGATTTAAAAGCACACGGGGCGAACACCGTGATTGGGCCGCTGAACTGGGATGAGAAAGGCGATCTGAAGGGATTTGAGTTTGGTGTCTTTAAGTGGCACGCCGACGGGTCTTCCTCGGTCGCCAAATAATCATCCCACCGCCCGGCTCACCGGGCGGGTATAAAAAGGTTTTCTTATGTCCGAGCAGTTTCTCTACTTCTTGCAGCAGATGTTTAACGGCGTCACGCTGGGAAGCACCTACGCGCTGATCGCCATCGGCTACACGATGGTTTACGGCATTATCGGCATGATCAACTTCGCCCACGGCGAGGTGTACATGATCGGTAGCTACGTCTCCTTTATGATTATCGCCGCGCTGATGATGATGGGCATCGACAGCAGCTGGCTGCTGGTGGCCGCCGGGTTTGTCGGCGCGATTGTGATCGCCAGCGCCTACGGCTGGAGTATTGAACGGGTGGCCTACCGGCCGGTGCGCAGCTCCAAACGCCTGATCGCGCTGATCTCCGCCATCGGGATGTCCATTTTTCTGCAAAACTACGTCAGCCTGACCGAAGGCTCGCGCGACGTGGCGCTGCCTAGCCTGTTTAACGGCCAGTGGATTGTGGGGGCCAGTGAAAACTTCTCCGCCTCTGTCACCACCATGCAGCTGGTGATCTGGGTTGTGACCTTTATCGCGATGCTGGCCCTGACGCTGTTCATCCGCTACTCCCGCATGGGACGCGCCTGCCGCGCCTGCGCGGAAGATCTGAAGATGGCGAGCCTGCTCGGGATTAACACCGACCGCGTGATTGCCCTGACCTTCGTGATCGGCGCAGCGATGGCGGCGGTGGCTGGCGTGTTGCTCGGCCAGTTCTACGGCGTAATCAACCCGTACATCGGCTTTATGGCCGGGATGAAAGCCTTCACCGCCGCGGTTCTGGGCGGCATCGGCAGCATTCCGGGCGCGATGATCGGCGGCCTGATCCTGGGCGTGGCCGAAGCGCTCTCCTCGGCGTACCTGAGCACCGAATATAAAGATGTGGTGTCGTTTGCCCTGCTGATTCTGGTTCTGCTGGTCATGCCTACCGGCATTCTGGGCCGTCCGGAGGTAGAGAAAGTATGAAACCGATGCATTTTGCGATGGCGCTGCTCTCTGCCGCCATGTTCTTCGTCCTGGCGGGCGTCTTTATGGGCGTCCAGTTAGGACTGGACGGCACAAAGCTGGTGGTGGATACCGCTCCCGACATCCGCTGGCAGTGGGTGTTTATCGGCACCGCTGTGGTGTTCCTGTTCCAGCTGCTGCGTCCGCTGTTCCAGAAGACGCTGAAAAACGTCTCCGGGCCGAAATTCGTCCTGCCGGCGATCGACGGTACAACGGTGAAACAGAAGCTGTTCCTTGTGGCGCTGCTGGTGGCTGCCGTGGCGTGGCCGTTTATGGTATCGCGCGGGACGGTGGATATTGCCACCCTGACCATGATCTACGTGATTCTGGGGCTGGGTCTGAACGTGGTGGTGGGGCTGTCTGGCCTGCTGGTGCTGGGCTACGGCGGCTTCTACGCCATCGGCGCGTACACCTTCGCGCTGCTGAACCACTATTACGGCCTCGGCTTCTGGACCTGTCTGCCGCTGGCGGGGCTGGTCTCTGCCGCGGCGGGCTTCCTGCTCGGCTTCCCGGTGCTGCGCCTGCGCGGTGACTATCTGGCGATTGTGACCTTAGGCTTCGGCGAAATCGTCCGTATTCTGCTGCTCAACAATACCGAAGTGACCGGCGGTCCGAACGGCATCAGCCAGATCCCGAAACCGACCTTCTTCGGCCTGGAGTTCAGCCGTACCGCCCGTGAAGGCGGCTGGGATACCTTCAGCAACTTCTTTGGCATCAAATACGATCCGTCCGACCGCGTGATCTGGCTCTATCTGGTGGCGCTGCTGCTGGTGGTGATTACCCTGTTCGTGATCAACCGTCTGCTGCGCATGCCGCTGGGCCGCGCGTGGGAAGCGCTGCGCGAAGATGAGATCGCCTGCCGCTCCCTGGGCCTGAACCCGACCCGCATCAAGCTGACCGCATTTACCATCAGCGCCGCGTTTGCCGGTTTCGCCGGGACGCTGTTTGCCGCACGTCAGGGCTTCGTCAGCCCGGAATCGTTCACCTTTGCCGAGTCGGCCTTTGTACTGGCGATTGTGGTGCTGGGCGGGATGGGCTCGCAGTTCGCCGTGATCCTCGCCGCCATTCTGCTGGTGGTCTCCCGCGAGCTGATGCGCGACTTTAACGAATACAGCATGTTAATGCTGGGTGGTTTGATGGTGCTGATGATGATCTGGCGTCCGCAGGGTCTGCTGCCGATGACCCGTCCACAGCTGAAGCTGAAACGCACGCAGGCGAAAGGAGAGCAGGCATGAAGCCTTTATTATCCGTTAACGGCCTGATGATGCGTTTTGGCGGCCTGCTGGCGGTCAACAATGTAAATCTGGATCTGCACAAGAAAGATATTGTCTCCCTGATTGGTCCGAACGGCGCGGGAAAAACCACGGTCTTCAACTGCCTGACCGGCTTCTACAAGCCGACGGGCGGCACCATCATGCTGCGCGACCAGCACCTTGAAGGGCTGCCGGGCCAGCAGATTGCCCGCATGGGCGTGGTGCGTACCTTCCAGCACGTACGTCTGTTCCGCGAGATGACGGTGATTGAGAACCTGCTGGTGGCGCAACATCAGCAGCTGAAAACCGGCCTCTTCTCCGGCCTGCTGAAAACCCCGGCCTTCCGCCGCACGCAGGAGGAGGCACTCGATCGCGCCGCGACCTGGCTCGACCGTATCGGCCTGCTCCAGCACGCCAACCGTCAGGCGAGCAACCTCGCTTACGGGGATCAGCGTCGCCTTGAGATCGTGCGCTGCATGGTGACCCAGCCGGAGATCCTGATGCTCGACGAACCAGCGGCAGGTCTCAATCCGAAAGAGACCAAAGAGCTGGACGAGCTGATTGCCGAGCTGCGCGATCATCACGACACCACCATTCTGCTGATTGAGCATGACATGAAGCTGGTGATGGGCATTTCGGACCGTATCTATGTGGTAAACCAGGGCACGCCGCTGGCGAACGGCACGCCGGAAGAGATCCGCAACAACCCGGACGTGATCCGCGCATACCTTGGTGAGGCATAAGATGGAAAAAGCGATGTTAACGTTCGACAAGGTCAACGCGCACTACGGCAAGATCCAGGCGCTGCACGACGTCAGCCTGCACATCAATCAGGGAGAAATCGTCACCCTGATTGGCGCCAACGGCGCGGGGAAAACCACGCTGCTCGGCACCCTGTGCGGCGACCCGCGCGCCACCAGCGGGCGGATTGTGTTTGACGGCAAAGATATTACCGACTGGCAGACGGCTAAGATCATGCGTGAAGCGGTGGCGATTGTCCCGGAAGGGCGCCGCGTATTCTCCCGCATGACGGTGGAAGAGAACCTGGCGATGGGCGGTTTCTTCGCCCATCGGGATGAATTCCAGACCCGCATCAAGTGGGTGTACGAACTCTTCCCGCGCCTGTGGGAGCGTCGTATTCAGCGAGCGGGCACCATGTCCGGCGGCGAGCAGCAGATGCTGGCGATTGGCCGCGCGCTGATGAGCCAGCCGCGCCTGCTGCTGCTGGACGAGCCGTCGCTTGGTCTTGCGCCGATCATCATCCAGCAGATTTTCGACACCATCGAGCAGCTGCGCAAAGAGGGGATGACCATCTTCCTCGTCGAGCAGAACGCTAACCAGGCGCTGAAGCTCGCTGACCGCGGCTATGTGCTGGAGAACGGGCGCGTGGTGCTGGAGGATACCGGCGATGCGCTGCTGGCGAACGAAGCGGTGCGGAGCGCGTACCTCGGAGGCTAAGCCGTCTGTGTTGCCCGGTGGCGCTGCGCTTACCGGGCCTACAGGGATCGAGTAGGCCGGGTAAGGCGCAGCCGCCACCCGGCTTTTTTCATATTAACCCCCTTCACACAACCATCATCCCCCTGACGCCTGGCTGTCACTTATCTGTAAACAAACAGTTATTTTTCTGTCATTCGAGCATGTCATGTTACCTCGCGAGCATAAAACGCGTGATATCGCGCATCCGGCACAATAAGAGAGATGACAATGACATCGTTACGACACACAGCTTTGGGTCTGGCACTGGGTCTGGCTTTTGCGACGAACGCAATGGCTGTGACCACCATTCCGTTCTGGCATTCCATGGAAGGGGAGTTGGGTAAAGAGGTTGACTCCCTGGCGCAGCGTTTCAACGACACCCACCCGGATTACAAAATTGTGCCGGTGTACAAAGGTAACTACGAGCAGAGCCTGAGCGCGGGCATCGCCGCCTTCCGTACCGGCAACGCGCCTGCGCTGTTACAGGTTTATGAAGTGGGCACCGCCACCATGATGGCCTCCAAAGCCATCAAGCCGGTGTATGAAGTGTTCAAAGAAGCGGGCATCAACTTCGACGAATCCCAGTTCGTGCCGACCGTAGCGGGTTACTACACCGATTCCAGAACCGGGCACCTGCTGTCCCAGCCGTTTAACAGCTCCACGCCTGTGCTGTACTACAACAAAGACGCCTTCAAAAAAGCCGGTTTAGATCCGGAGCAGCCGCCAAAAACCTGGCAGGATCTGGCGGAGTACACCGCGAAGCTGAAAGCGGCGGGGATGAAGTGCGGCTACGCCAGCGGCTGGCAGGGCTGGATCCAGATTGAAAACTTCAGCGCCTGGCACGGCCTGCCGGTTGCGACCAAAAACAACGGTTTCGACGGCACCGACGCGGTGCTGGAGTTCAACAAGCCGGAGCAGGTGAAGCACATCGCGCTGCTGGAAGCACTCAACAAGAAGGGCGACTTCAGCTACTTCGGGCGTAAAGACGAATCCACCGAGAAGTTCTACAACGGCGACTGCGCCATTACCACCGCCTCGTCCGGCTCGCTGGCGGACATCCGTCACTACGCCAAATTCAACTACGGCGTGGGGATGATGCCGTATGATGCCGACGTGAAGGGCGCGCCGCAGAACGCCATCATCGGCGGGGCGAGCTTGTGGGTGATGCAGGGTAAAGACAACGGCACCTACAAAGGCGTGGCTGAGTTCCTCGACTTCCTGGCGAAGCCGGAAAACGCCGCCGAATGGCACCAGAAGACCGGCTATCTGCCGATCACCAAAGCCGCATACGACCTGACCCGCGAGCAGGGCTTCTACAGCAAGAACCCGGGCGCAGACATCGCGACGCGCCAGATGCTGAACAAGCCGCCGTTGCCGTTCACCAAAGGCCTGCGCCTGGGCAACATGCCGCAGATCCGCACCATCGTCGATGAAGAGCTGGAAAGCGTCTGGACCGGGAAGAAAACCCCACAGCAGGCGCTGGACGCTGCGGTAGAGCGCGGGAATCAGCTGCTGCGCCGCTTTGAGCAGTCGACGAAATCGTAAAAAAATGCCCGGTGGCGCGTAGCGATCCGGGCCTACGGGGATCGTGCGGGCTGATGCCCTCACCCCAACCCTCTCCCACGGGGAGAGGGAGAAATATTTGTAGGCCGGGTAAGGCGTAGCCGCCACCCGGCACTGTTCAGGAACCAAATCTCAATGTCCTCATCCCGTCCGGTGTTCCGTTCCCGCTGGCTGCCGTACCTGTTGGTCGCGCCGCAACTGGTCATCACCGTTATCTTCTTTATCTGGCCTGCGGGCGAAGCGCTGTGGTACTCGGTACAAAGCGTCGATCCGTTCGGGCTTTCCAGCCAGTTTGTCGGGCTGGACAACTTTACCGCGCTGTTCCACGACAGCTACTACCTGGACTCTTTCTGGACGACGATCAAATTCAGTGCGCTGGTCACCGTGAGCGGTCTTGTCGCGTCACTGTTTTTCGCCGCGCTGGTGGATTACGTGGTACGGGGCAGCCGTCTGTATCAGACCCTGATGCTGCTGCCCTACGCCGTGGCTCCCGCCGTCGCCGCCGTGCTGTGGATCTTCCTGTTTAACCCGGGGCGCGGGCTGATTACCCACTTCCTGGGCGAGTTTGGCTACGACTGGAACCACGCTCAGAACAGCGGTCAGGCGATGTTCCTGGTGGTGTTCGCCTCGGTGTGGAAGCAGATCAGCTATAACTTCCTGTTTTTCTTTGCCGCGCTACAGTCTATCCCGCGTTCGCTGGTGGAGGCCGCCGCCATCGACGGCGCAGGGCCGGTGCGCCGCTTCTTCCGCCTGTCGCTGCCGCTGATCGCCCCGGTGAGTTTTTTCCTGCTGGTGGTGAACCTCGTGTACGCCTTCTTCGACACCTTCCCGGTGATCGACGCCGCCACCGCGGGCGGTCCGGTGCAGGCGACCACCACGCTGATTTACAAGATCTACCGCGAAGGCTTTGCCGGGCTTGATCTCTCCGCCTCTGCCGCGCAGTCCGTGGTGCTGATGTTCCTCGTCATCATCCTCACGGTGGTGCAGTTCCGCTATGTCGAAAGTAAGGTGCGCTACCAATGATTGAGAACCGTCGCGGGCTGACGATTTTCAGCCATACCATGCTGATTTTAGGGATTATCGTCATCCTGTTCCCACTGTACGTGGCCTTCGTCGCCGCCACGCTGGACACCAAAGCGGTGTTCGACACGCCGATGACGCTGATCCCAGGCGGGCATCTGTTCGAGAACATGAAAACTATCTGGACCCAGGGCGTGGGCGCTAACAGCGCGCCGTTCTGGCTGATGATGCTCAACAGCTTCATCATGGCGTTTGGCATTACGGTCGGTAAAATTACGGTGTCGATGCTCTCAGCGTTTGCCATCGTCTGGTTCCGCTTTCCGCTGCGTAACCTGTTTTTCTGGATGATTTTCATCACCCTGATGCTGCCGGTAGAGGTGCGTATCTTCCCGACGGTGGAAGTGATCGCCAACCTGAAGATGCTCGACAGCTACGCGGGCTTAACCCTGCCGCTGATGGCCTCGGCGACCGCCACCTTCCTGTTCCGCCAGTTCTTTATGACCCTGCCGGACGAGCTGATTGAAGCCGCGCGCATCGATGGGGCCTCGCCGATGCGCTTCTTCCGCGACATCGTGCTGCCGCTGTCGAAAACCAACCTCGCGGCACTGTTTGTGATCACCTTTATCTACGGTTGGAACCAGTATCTGTGGCCGCTGCTGATCGTTCAGGACGTCAACCTCGGCACCGCCGTGGCAGGCATCAAAGGCATGATCGCCACCGGCGAAGGCACCACCCTCTGGAACCAGGTGATGGCGGCGATGCTGCTCACCCTTATCCCACCCGTAGTCATTGTTTTAGCCATGCAGCGCGCGTTTGTCCGCGGCCTGGTCGATAGCGAGAAATAAGATGGCAGGTTTAAAATTACAGGCAGTAACCAAAAGCTGGGACGGCAAAACCCAGGTCATTCAGCCGCTGACGCTTGACGTGGCGGACGGGGAATTTATCGTGATGGTCGGCCCGTCCGGCTGCGGCAAATCCACGCTGCTGCGTATGGTGGCGGGGCTGGAGCGCGTAACGTCCGGGGATATCTGGATTGACCGCCAGCGCGTCACCGAGATGGAACCCAAAGATCGCGGCATCGCGATGGTATTCCAGAACTATGCCCTCTATCCGCACATGAGCGTGGAAGAGAACATGGCCTGGGGGCTGAAAATTCGCGGTATGGGCAAAGGCCATATCGACGAGCGGGTGAAAGAGGCCGCGCGCATTCTGGAGCTGGACGGCCTGCTCAAGCGTCGCCCGCGCGAGCTTTCCGGCGGCCAGCGTCAGCGCGTGGCGATGGGGCGCGCCATCGTGCGCGATCCGGCGGTATTTCTGTTCGACGAACCGCTGTCAAACCTCGACGCCAAACTGCGCGTGCAGATGCGCCTTGAGCTACAGCAGCTGCATCGCCGCCTGAAAACCACGTCCCTCTATGTGACCCACGATCAGGTTGAAGCCATGACCCTCGCCCAGCGCGTGATGGTGATGAACAAAGGCATCGCCGAGCAGATTGGCACCCCGGTGGAGGTCTACGAAAAACCGGCCAGCCGTTTTGTGGCGAGCTTTATCGGCAGCCCGGCGATGAACCTGCTGGACGGGCGGATCAATACGGCGGGAACCCACTTCGAGCTGGAAAGCGGGATGGCGTTGCCGATCAACTGGTACTATCGTGGCTACGCCGGGCGTAAGATGACGCTCGGTATCCGCCCGGAGCATATTGGTTTGACGTCTCAGGCGGACGGCGGCGTGCCGCTGGTGATGGACACGCTGGAGATGCTGGGCGCAGACAACCTGGCGCACGGGCGCTGGGGCGAGCAAAAGCTGGTGGTGCGCCTGCCGCATCAGGAGCGCCCGAAGGCAGGCAGCACGCTGTGGCTGCATATGCCGGAAAATCACCTGCACTTATTTGACGGTGAAACAGGACAACGAGTATGAGCAACTGGCCTTACCCCCACATCGTCGCCCACCGTGGCGGCGGTAAACTGGCGCCGGAAAACACCCTGGCGGCAATTGACGTTGGCGCGCGCTACGGCCACACGATGATCGAGTTCGACGCCAAGCTGTCGAAGGACGGCGAAATTTTCCTGCTGCACGACGACAACCTCGAACGCACCAGCAACGGCTGGGGCGTGGCTGGCGAACTGCCGTGGCGTGACCTGCTGAAGGTGGACGCCGGAAGCTGGTTCAGCGGCGAATTTAAAGGCGAGCCGCTGCCGCTGCTGGCGGAAGTGGCAGACCGCTGTCGTCAACACGGCATGATGGCCAATATCGAAATCAAACCGACCACCGGCACCGGGCCGCTGACGGGTAAAGTGATTGCCCTTGCCGCGCGCGAGCTGTGGGAAGGGATGACCGCACCGCTGTTATCGTCGTTTGACATCGACGCGCTGGAAGCTGCACAGGCCGCCGTTCCGGAGTTGCCGCGCGGGCTGCTGCTGGATGCGTGGCGAGAAGACTGGCGCGCGCTGACGACCCGCTTAGGCTGCGTGTCGATCCACCTCAACCATAAGCTGCTGGATGAAGCGCGCGTGACGCTGTTGAAGGAGGCCGGTCTGCATATCCTGGTGTATACCGTCAACAAACCCCAGCGTGCAGCCGAGCTGCTGCGCTGGGGCGTGGACAGCATCTGTACCGATGCGATTGACCAGATCGGGCCGAACTTTATTTATTAAGCATACTGCCGTTCTGCTGGGTCGGCAGCATGTGCTGCTGACCGCTGCTTTGCGATACCCCGCCTCCTAACATCCCACCGTTTGAGTTTGGCAGCGGCTGTTCAAGCATCTGGCCCTGCTGCACGCGCTGGGTGTTGGTATTCATCTGGTTTTGCAGGTGCTGCTGCTGCACCTGGGTCTGCGTTTTTAACTGCTGATTGAGCATCCCTTTCTGCTGCTGTTGCTGGCTCATCATCTCCGTCTGCATACGCTGCTGGCTCGGGATGACGTAGCCCGGCTGGTTCGGGTTGTTCAGGGTGTTGATTGGCTGTGCGAGCGCGGCGAACGGAAGCAGCGCGGTCAGGATCAGTAATCGTTTCATGGTTATCTCCTCCTTTGAGGCTTCTCTTAAGTTTACCCTGATTCCGGCATAACGATGATTTTTTAAGAGTTGTGAACCAGGCTTAAGCGGGGAATATGGACCCCTTCACCTGGAGAACAATAATGATGAAACCAACCTTTTTGCGCTGGGTTGCCATCGCTGCGCTGATGGCAGGCGGCACATTTACCGTGGCGGCCAACCCACCCGCCGCTCCTCCGGTCTCTTACGGCGTGGAGGAGGATGTTTTTCACCCCGTGCGGGCGACGCACGGCATGGTGGCCTCGGTGGACGCGCTGGCAACGCAGGTGGGCGTCGATATTCTTAAGCAGGGCGGTAACGCGGTGGATGCGGCGGTCGCGGTGGGATATGCGCTGGCGGTGACGCATCCACAGGCGGGGAACCTGGGCGGCGGCGGGTTTATGATGCTGCGCACCAAAGACGGTAAAACCACGGCCATCGACTTCCGTGAGATGGCGCCGAACCAGGCCTCCCGCGATATGTTCCTCGACGATCAGGGCAATCCGGACAGTAAAAAATCCCTGACCTCGCACCTTGCCTCCGGCACGCCGGGCACCGTTGCGGGCTTCTCGCTGGCGCTGGAAAAATACGGCACGCTGCCGCTGAATAAAGTGGTGCAGCCTGCCATCAAGCTGGCGCGCGACGGCTTCGTCGTCAACGACGCGCTGGCGGACGACCTCAAAACCTACGGCAGCGAAGTTATTCCCAATCATGAGAGCAGCAAGGCTATCTTCTGGAAAGACGGCGAGCCGCTGAAGAAGGGCGATAAGCTGGTGCAGAAGAACCTCGCAAAAAGTCTCGAACTGATTGCCGAAAACGGACCGGACGCCTTCTATAAGGGGCCGATTGCCGATCAGATTGCCGGTGAGATGCAGAAGAACGGCGGGCTGATCACCAAAGCGGATCTGGCGGAATATAAGGCGGTGGAGCGCGAGCCGATTAGCGGTACCTATCGCGGCTACGAGGTCTTCTCCATGCCGCCGCCGTCCTCCGGGGGCATTCACATCGTGCAGATCCTCAATATTCTGGAAAACTTCGATATGCACAAGTTCGGCTTCGGCAGTGCGGACGCCATGCAGGTGATGGCGGAGGCGGAAAAGCGCGCCTACGCTGACCGCTCGGAATACCTTGGCGATCCGGACTTCGTGAAGGTGCCCTGGCAGGCGCTGACCAACAAAGCGTATGCCAAATCGATTGCCGACGAGATCGACATCAATAAGGCTAAACCGTCGAGCGAGATCCGCCCGGGCAAGCTGGCGCCGTATGAAAGTAACCAGACCACCCATTTCTCGGTGGTGGATAAAGACGGTAACGCGGTGGCGGTGACGTACACGCTTAACACCACCTTCGGCACCGGGATTGTGGCGGGCAACAGCGGCATTTTGCTGAACAACGAGATGGATGACTTCTCCGCCAAACCGGGCGTGCCGAACGTCTACGGGCTGGTCGGCGGCGATGCGAATGCGGTCGGGCCGAAGAAGCGCCCGCTGTCGTCCATGTCGCCCACCATTGTGGTGAAAGACGGCAAAACCTGGCTGGTGACCGGCAGCCCTGGCGGGAGCCGGATTATCACAACCGTGCTGCAAATGGTGGTGAACAGTATCGACTTTGGGATGAACGTCGCCGAAGCGACCAATGCGCCGCGTTTCCACCACCAGTGGCTGCCGGACGAGTTGCGCGTGGAGAAGGGCTTTAGCCCGGACACCCTCAAGCTGCTTGAGCAGCGCGGGCAGAAGGTGGCGGTGAAGGAGGCGATGGGCAGCACCCAGAGCATTATGGTCGGGCCGGACGGGGCGCTGTTTGGCGCATCGGACCCGCGTTCGGTGGATGATTTGACGGCAGGGTATTGATTTTTTTGCCCGGTGGCGCTGCGCTTACCGGGCCTGGAACGGCACGAACGTAGGCCGGGTAAGGCGAAGCCGCCACCCGGCAACAAACTACTTCATACGCGCCATATAATACGCATCCACATACTCGCCGTTGCGCAGGGCGTAGCGCCTGCCGGTGCCTTCAACCTCAAACCCGTGCTTTTTGTACACCGCGATTGCCGGTTCGTTATCCACAAACACCGTTAACTCGATGCGGTCGACGCGCAGCCAGTTGTCGCACATATCGATCATGGTGCGAATCAGCGCGCTGGCCACGCCGCGGTTATGCCACTGCGCGCCAACGCAGATACCGAAATCGGCAACGTGGCTGCGGCGTGGTCGCTGGGCGACATCAATGGTGAGGTGGCCGACCACGATATCATCAATGCAGGCAACCAGCTGTTTAATGCCCGGCTGTTCGCCTAGCCGCATTTGCCACATTTCCATTGAAGGATGAGGAACCTGTAGCGTGTTGTGGTACACCTCCGGCTGGGCGTGGATCTGACGAATGGCGTCGTAATCTTTCGGTTCAGCGTGGCGTATCACTATCTCACTCATTCCTTGTTCCTCAGTCAGTAAAAAGTCCCCTCCAACATCAGTGACTTTAAAAGTTGAGTCAATCGCTATTTTTTGCAAAAAGTGTTGGACAAGTGCGAATGAGAATGATTATTATTGCTCTGCATTCAGGAAGACCTCTACGGGAACCTGAAAGCACGACATTGCTCACATTGCTTCCAGTATTACTTTAGCCAGCTTCTCGCTGGCTTTTTTTTGTCCTTTTTCTCCCTCTCCCTGTGGGAGAGGGCTGGGGTGAGGGCAAAACATGCGCTATGGTAAAACTCAGTAACCTTCCAAAAGGACTGAGCCATGACACTACATTGTGCATTTATTGGATTTGGCAAAAGCACCACGCGTTACCACCTTCCGTATGTTCTTAACCGAAAAGAGACCTGGCACGTGGCCCATATCTATCGCCGCCGCGCGAAGCCAGAAGAGCAGTCTCCGCAGTATTCCCATATTCATTTCACCAGCGATCTTGATGAGGTGCTTAACGACCCGCAGGTGAAGCTGGTAGTGGTCTGTACCCACGCCGACAGCCACTTTGACTACGCGAAACGCGCGCTGGAAGCGGGTAAAAACGTGCTGGTGGAAAAACCGTTCACCCCGACCATCGCCGAAGCGAAGGAGCTGTTCGCGCTGGCGAAAAGCAAAGGGCTGACCGTCACGCCGTACCAGAACCGTCGCTTTGACAGCTGCTTCCTGACGGCAAAAAAGGCAATTGAAAGCGGCAAACTCGGCGAGATCGTGGAAATCGAAAGCCACTTCGATTACTACCGCCCGGTGGCGGAAATCCAGCCCGGGCTGCCGCAGGACGGATCGTTCTATGGTCTGGGTGTGCACACCATGGACCAGATCATCTCCCTGTTTGGCCGCCCGGACCACGTGGCGTATGACATCCGCAGCCTGCGCAATAAGGCCAACCCGGACGATACCTTTGAAGCGCAGCTGTTCTACGGCGACCTGAAAGCCATCGTTAAAACCAGCCATCTGGTGAAAATCGACTACCCGAAATTTATCGTTCACGGCAAGAAAGGCTCCTTTATCAAGTACGGTATTGACCAGCAGGAGACCAGCCTGAAGGCCAATATCATGCCGGGTGAACCGGGCTTTGCGGCAGATGATTCCGTGGGCGTTCTGGAGTACGTGAACGACGAGGGCGTGACGGTCAGGGAAGCGCTGAAGCCGGAAACGGGCGACTATGGACGCGTCTACGATGCGCTGTATGACACCCTCACCAACGGTGCGCCGAATTACGTCAAGGAATCTGACGTTCTGACCAATCTGGAAATCCTCGAACGGGCCTTCGAACAGGCTTCTCCTGCCACGGTAACCCTCGCCAGATAAGCAAAAATGGCTCCTCTTCGCTTGTTCTAAATTTTTGAACAGAGGAGTCAATTTTCACCCTCTATGATCCCAGGGCGTTTGCGTCCACACTTACTCCATCGAAACGAACTGAGGGTGAAAACAATGATCTACTTACGCAAAGCAAACGAACGTGGTCACGCGAATCATGGCTGGCTGGACTCATGGCATTCATTCTCGTTTGCCGACTACTACGACCCGAACTTTATGGGCTTCTCCGCACTGCGCGTCATTAACGACGACGTGATTGATGCAGGCCAGGGCTTCGGTACCCACCCGCACAAAGACATGGAAATCCTGACCTATGTGCTGGAAGGGGCGGTTGAGCACCAGGACAGCATGGGCAACAAAGAGCAGGTTCCGGCGGGCGAGTTCCAGATTATGAGCGCGGGGACCGGGGTGCGTCACTCGGAGTACAACCCGAGCAAAACGGAAAAACTGCACCTGTATCAAATCTGGATCATTCCAGAAGAGACCGGCATCACGCCACGCTACGAGCAGCGCCGCTTCGACGCGAAACAGGGCAAACAGCTGGTGCTCTCCCCGGATGCGCGTGAAGGTTCCCTGAAAGTGCATCAGGATATGGAGCTGTACCGCTGGGCGCTGGCGAAAGATGAACAGTCTGTACACCAGATTGCCGCCAACCGCCGCGTGTGGATCCAGGTGGTGAAAGGGGAGGTGTCCATCAACGGCACCAAAGCGACAACCGCCGATGGCCTGGCAGTCTGGGATGAGCAGGCGCTCTCCGTGCATGCCGACAGCGAAAGTGAAATTCTGCTGTTTGACCTGCCGCCGGTCTAAATAATTTCTCAACCTTCCCTTTAAACGGGGAAGGTTGAGCTTTGTCCGTGATAAACTGAGCAAATCTCTCACTTCAAGATTTCTCAGGACGATGAAAAAGAAACGCCCCGTACTTCAGGATGTCGCCGATCGCGTCGGTGTGACCAAAATGACGGTCAGCCGTTTTTTACGTAACCCGGAACAGGTTTCCGTGGCGTTGCGTGGCAAGATTGCCGCCGCCCTTGATGAACTGGGTTATATCCCCAACCGCGCGCCCGATATTCTCTCCAATGCGACCAGCCGTGCGGTGGGCGTCCTGCTTCCTTCCTTAACCAACCAGGTATTCGCCGAAGTGCTGCGTGGCATCGAAAGCGTCACCGATGCGTTTGGCTATCAGACCATGCTCGCCCACTACGGGTACAAGCCGGAACTGGAAGAGGAACGTCTTGAATCGATGCTTTCCTGGAACATCGACGGCCTGATTTTAACGGAACGTACTCACACCCCGCGCACGCTGAAAATGATTGAAGTGGCAGGCATTCCGGTGGTGGAACTGATGGACAGCCAGTCGCCGTGCCTCGACATCGCCGTGGGGTTCGATAACTTTGAAGCGGCGCGTCAGATGACGGCGGCGATCATCGCCCGTGGTCATCGCCATGTGGCCTATCTGGGTGCGCGTCTGGATGAACGTACTATCATCAAACAGAAGGGATACGAGCAGGCGATGCTCGACGCCGGTTTAACCCCGTACAGCGTGATGGTGGAGCAATCTTCTTCTTACACGTCGGGCATTGAGCTGATGCGTCAGGCGCGACGCGAGTATCCGCAACTGGACGGTATTTTCTGCACCAACGATGACCTTGCGGTCGGCGCCGCGTTTGAGTGCCAGCGTCTGGGTTTAAAAATCCCGGATGATATGGCGATTGCCGGCTTCCACGGCCACGACATTGGCCAGGTGATGGAGCCGCGTCTGGCGAGCGTCCTGACCCCGCGTGAACGCATGGGCCGCATTGGTGCAGAACGCCTGCTGGCGCGCATTCGTGGTGAGGCAGTTACTCCTAAAATGTTAGATTTAGGTTTCACCTTGTCACCAGGTGGATCTATTTAATCCGACAAATTTGAAGTAGCTCACACTTATTCACTTCGCGCACGTTTGGATATTGCTTCTCATATGCCCCGGCAGGACAATGTTACCGATAACTGTTACCCGTAACAATTGACTGAGGGACACCCTTTGAGCACGACTAATCACGATCACCACGTTTACGTCCTGATGGGCGTGTCCGGTAGCGGTAAATCTGCCGTGGCGAGCGAAGTGGCGCATCAACTCCAGGCTGCCTTTCTTGATGGTGACTTCCTCCATCCGCGCAGCAACATCATGAAAATGGCTTCCGGCGAGCCGCTGAACGACGACGACCGCAAACCATGGTTGCAGGCGCTGAATGACGCCGCGTTCGCGATGCAGCGCACCAATAAAGTCTCCCTGATCGTCTGTTCCGCGCTGAAAAAAACCTATCGCGACCTGCTGCGCGACGGCAACCCGAACCTCTCTTTCATCTACCTGAAAGGTGATTTCGGGGTGATTGAAAGCCGCCTGAAGGCGCGTAAAGGCCACTTCTTCAAAACCCAGATGCTGGTAACGCAGTTCGAGGCATTGCAGGAGCCGGGTGCTGACGAACAGGATGTCTTAGTGGTTGATATCGATCAGCCGCTGGAAGGTGTTGTTGCCAGCACCATCGAGGTTATTAATAAAAGGCAGTAAGTTTTGAGTACATTAACGCTAGTTTTGACAGCAGTGGGTTCCGTATTGCTGCTGCTGTTTTTAGTGATGAAGGCACGTATGCACGCCTTCGTTGCTTTGATGGTGGTTTCTATTGGTGCCGGTCTCTTTTCCGGCATGCCGCTCGACAAAATCGCGGCGACGATGGAAAAAGGGATGGGCGGCACGCTCGGCTTCCTGGCCATTGTGGTGGCGCTGGGCGCGATGTTTGGCAAGATTTTGCACGAGACGGGCGCGGTCGACCAGATTGCCGTCAAGATGCTGAAATCCTTCGGGCACAGCCGTGCGCACTACGCGATTGGTCTGGCTGGTCTGATTTGCGCGCTGCCGCTGTTCTTTGAAGTGGCGGTGGTGCTGCTGATTAGCGTGGCGTTCTCCATGGCGCGCCATACCGGTACCAACCTCGTGAAGCTGGTCATTCCGCTGTTTGCGGGCGTGGCGGCTGCGGCGGCGTTCCTGCTGCCGGGGCCTGCGCCGATGCTGCTGGCCTCCCAGATGCATGCTGACTTTGGCTGGATGATCCTGATTGGCCTGTGCGCGGCAATTCCGGGGATGATTATCGCCGGTCCGCTGTGGGGCAACTTCATCAGCCGCTACGTTGAGCTGCACATTCCGGATGACATCACCGAGCCGCACCTGGGCGAGGGCAAAATGCCGTCCTTCGGCTTCAGCCTGTCGCTGATCCTGCTGCCGCTGGTGCTGGTGGGCCTGAAAACCATCGCTGCACGCTTTGTGCCGGTGGGGTCAACCGCTTACGAATGGTTCGAGTTTATTGGTCATCCGTTCACCGCGATCCTGGTGGCGTGTCTGGTAGCAATTTATGGCCTGGCGATGCGTCAGGGCATGCCGAAAGACCGCGTAATGGAGATTTGCGGCGCCGCGCTGCAACCGGCGGGGATTATCCTGCTGGTGATCGGGGCGGGCGGCGTGTTCAAGCAGGTGCTGGTGGATTCCGGCGTTGGTCCGGCGCTGGGCGAAGCGCTGACCGGGATGGGGCTGCCGATTGCAGTCACCTGTTTCGTGCTGGCCGCGGCGGTACGTATCATTCAGGGCTCCGCGACCGTAGCGTGCTTAACCGCCGTGGGTCTGGTGATGCCGGTGATTGAACAGCTGAACTACTCCGGCGCGCAGATGGCAGCGCTCTCTATCTGTATCGCGGGTGGCTCGATTGTGGTTTCTCACGTGAACGATGCAGGCTTCTGGCTGTTCGGTAAATTTACCGGCGCAACCGAAGCGCAAACCCTGAAAACCTGGACGCTGATGGAAACCATCCTCGGCACGACGGGTGCGATTGTCGGGATGATTGCGTTTACGCTGCTGAGCTAATCCCGGTTTTCTCCCTCTCCCCGTGGGAGAGGGCTGGGGTGAGGGCATCAGGCCGCAGAGGGCGTATTTTGTCGGGTGGCGGCTTCGCCTTACCCGACCTACAAAAAACTCAGGTCCCGTAGGCCGGGTAAGCGCAAGCGCCACCCGGCTTTTTTACATCTTCACCCTTTCATCCACGCCCGGATCCCGTCCAGGAACATCTGCGTTGCCATCATCACCAGAATCAGCCCCATCAGGCGCTCCAGCGCGTTCACCCCTTTCTCACCCAGCAGGCGCAGGAACAGCGACGACTGCAACAGGATAATAAACGTCCCGCCCCAGGCGATCAGCAGGGCAATCACCAGATGGCTCATCTGATTCGGATACTGATGCGACAGCAGCATCAGCGTCGCCAGAATCGTTGGCCCGGCGACCAGCGGAATTGCCAGCGGCACGATAAACGGCTCTTCACCCGCAGGCAGGCCGCTGCTGCTGCCCTCCGCGCTCGGGAAAATCATCTTAATGGCAATCAGGAACAAAATTATCCCGCCGGAAATGGAGACCGTTTCGGCGCGTAAGTTCAGGAAAGCGAGGATTTTTTCCCCGGCGAACAGGAAGATAAACATCACCAGCAGGGCGATGAGCAGCTCGCGGATCATGATCGCCCGGCGGCGCTTCGGCTCGGTATGCTTCAGCACCGACATGAAGATCGGCAGATTACCGAGCGGATCCATAATCAGGATCAATAAAACCGCTGCGGAAATGATTTCACTCATCTTAAATTATCCCTGATACTTATTGTGGTCATTGCGATGATTAGCACTTTTTCTGATTGCCGGGCAATCATCGATTAATTTCGCTTGCGACTTTGGCAGCATTTTGTAATGTGAAGCATATCCCAGTTCAATACTGGCTTGCACAATCAGCACACACCCCTTGCAGGAAAAAAATGCTATGAAAAACGTTGGTTTTATCGGCTGGCGCGGTATGGTCGGCTCTGTACTCATGCAACGCATGGTTGAAGAGCGCGATTTCGACGCCATCCGCCCGGTCTTCTTCTCCACTTCCCAGCTCGGCCAGGCTGCACCGTCCTTTGGGGGTACCACAGGCACGTTGCAGGATGCTTACGATCTGGAAGCGCTGAAGGCACTCGACATTATTGTGACCTGCCAGGGCGGCGATTATACCAACGAAATCTATCCGAAGCTGCGTGAAAGCGGCTGGCAGGGCTACTGGATTGACGCGGCCTCTTCGCTTCGCATGAAAGACGATGCCATCATTATTCTCGACCCGGTTAACCAGGGCGTCATCACCGACGGGCTTAACAACGGCGTGAAAACCTTTGTTGGCGGTAACTGCACCGTCAGCCTGATGCTGATGTCCCTCGGCGGCCTGTTCGCGCAGGATCTGGTGGAGTGGGTCTCCG
The DNA here is from genome assembly GCF_049238705.1 of Enterobacter cloacae complex sp. IR5403. Classification (NCBI taxonomy): domain Bacteria; kingdom Pseudomonadati; phylum Pseudomonadota; class Gammaproteobacteria; order Enterobacterales; family Enterobacteriaceae; genus Enterobacter; species Enterobacter cloacae complex sp. IR5403. The sequence continues at coordinate 102,297 of NZ_JBMKHP010000012.1, forward strand.
TGGCGACCTACCAGGCGGCCTCCGGCGGCGGCGCGCGTCATATGCGCGAGCTGCTGACCCAGATGGGCCAGCTGCACCAGAGCGTCGCTGCCGAGCTGGCAGACCCGGCGTCCGCCATCCTCGACATCGAGCGTAAAGTCACTCAGCTCACCCGCAGCGGCGAGCTGCCGGTGGATAACTTTGGCGTACCGCTGGCCGGTGGCCTGATCCCGTGGATCGACAAACAGCTGGATAACGGCCAGACCCGCGAAGAGTGGAAGGGCCAGGCTGAGACCAACAAAATCCTCGGCACCGCGAACACCATTCCGGTTGACGGTCTGTGCGTGCGTATCGGCGCGCTGCGCTGCCACAGCCAGGCCTTCACCATTAAACTGAAAAAAGATGTGTCTATTCCGACCGTGGAAGAGCTGCTGGCCGCGCATAACCCGTGGGCGAAAGTGGTGCCAAACGATCGCGATATCACCATGCGCGAACTGACCCCGGCCGCCGTGACCGGCACGCTGACCACCCCGGTTGGTCGTCTGCGCAAGCTGAACATGGGGCCGGAGTACCTCTCCGCGTTCACCGTTGGCGACCAGCTGCTGTGGGGTGCTGCCGAGCCGCTGCGCCGCATGCTGCGCCAGCTGGCGTAATAATTTGTTAAACACGGGGGGTGATTGTCACCCCCTTTTTTTGCGTACTACATGGAGTAAAACGCAGATGTCTTATTTTTTATCAGGAGGACCCACGACGTTGGCTATGCTTTAAGGAAGATTTATTTCTCACCTGAGGGTAGGGCGGAGCAGAGAGGATTAACTGCACCGTTTAGGTCACATTAAAAGTCGTCCCGGAGCGCGTAAAAAGGGCGACATAAAAAAACAGGATGAATACCATGTCCGATCGTATTTCGAGAGACGTGATTAATGCGCTTATTGCGGGTCACTTTGCCGACCCCTTTTCTGTGCTAGGGATGCACCGTACTGACGCCGGGCTGGAAGTTCGGGCGCTGTTACCGGATGCAACAGAAGTGTGGGTTATCGAACCCAAAACCGGCCGCAAGGTGGGTAATCTGGAATGCCTCGACTCGCGTGGCTTCTTCTCGGGCGTCATGCCCCGCCGTAAAAATCCTTTTCGTTATCAGCTTGCCGTTATCTGGCACGGTCAGCAAAACCTGATTGACGATCCCTATAGCTTCGGCCCGCTCTTAAAAGAGATGGACGCCTGGCTGCTGTCCGAAGGGACCCATTTACGCCCCTACGAAACGCTGGGTGCCCATGCGGATACCATGGACGGTATCACCGGCACGCGTTTTGCCGTATGGGCGCCAAACGCCCAGCGCGTCTCCGTCGTCGGGCAGTTCAACTACTGGGACGGTCGTCGTCACCCCATGCGCCTGCGCCGGGAAACCGGCATCTGGGAACTGTTTATCCCCGGTGCGCACAACGGTCAGCTCTACAAATTCGAGATGATCGATGCCAACGGCAAGCTGCGCATTAAATCCGACCCTTACGCTTTTGAGGCCGAACTGCGCCCGAATACCGCCTCGCTGATTTGCGGCCTGCCGGAGAAGGTTGTCCAGACGGAAGAACGCAAGCAGGCCAACCGCTTTGATGCGCCAATCTCCGTCTATGAAGTGCATCTCGGCTCGTGGCGTCGCCACACCGATAACAACTTCTGGCTGAGCTATCGCGAGCTGGCGGACCAGCTGGTGCCGTACGCCAAATGGATGGGCTTTACCCATCTGGAGCTGCTGCCGATCAACGAACACCCATTTGACGGCAGCTGGGGCTATCAGCCAACCGGGCTGTATGCGCCCACGCGCCGCTTCGGCACGCGCGATGACTTCCGCTATTTCATCGATGCCGCGCACGCCGCCGGGCTGAACGTGATCCTCGACTGGGTGCCGGGCCACTTCCCGTCGGACGATTTTGCGCTGGCAGAGTTCGACGGCACGAAGCTGTACGAGCACAGCGACCCGCGCGAAGGCTATCACCAGGACTGGAACACGCTGATCTACAACTACGGTCGCCGTGAAGTATCGAACTACCTGGTCGGGAACGCGCTGTACTGGATCGAACGTTTCGGCATTGATGCCCTGCGCGTGGATGCGGTGGCGTCGATGATTTACCGCGACTACAGCCGCAAAGAGGGGGAGTGGATCCCGAACGAGTATGGCGGGCGTGAAAACCTCGAAGCGATTGAGTTTCTGCGCAACACCAACCGCATTATCGGCGAGCAGGTGGAAGGCGCCGTAACCATGGCGGAAGAGTCCACCGACTTCCCGGGCGTTTCCCGTCCACCGTCAATGGGCGGACTGGGCTTCTGGTACAAGTGGAACCTCGGCTGGATGCACGACACGCTCGACTACATGAAGCTCGACCCGGTTTATCGTCAGTATCACCACGATAAGCTTACCTTCGGGCTGCTCTACAACTACACCGAAAACTTCATGCTGCCGCTGTCGCACGATGAAGTGGTGCACGGCAAGAAATCCATTCTCGACCGCATGCCGGGGGACGCGTGGCAGAAGTTTGCCAACCTGCGCGCCTACTACGGCTGGATGTTCGCCTTCCCGGGCAAAAAGCTGCTGTTTATGGGTAACGAATTTGCCCAGGGGCGCGAATGGAACCACGATACCAGCCTTGACTGGCATCTGCTGGAAGGTGCGGACAACTGGCACCATGGCGTACAGCGTCTGGTCCGCGACCTGAACCTGACCTATCGCCACCATAAAGCGCTGCACGAGCTGGACTTCGATCCGTACGGCTTTGAGTGGCTGGTGGTGGACGACCACGAGCGCTCGGTGTTTGTCTTTGTGCGCCGCGACAAGGCGGGTAACGAGATCATCGTCGCCAGCAACTTCACGCCGGTGCCGCGCGAACACTACCGCTTCGGCATTAACCAGCCGGGCAAATGGCGCGAAATTCTCAATACCGACTCCATGCACTACCACGGCAGCAACGCCGGTAACGGCGGGCTGGTGCAGAGCGATGCCATTGAAAGCCACGGCCGTCCGAACTCCCTGAGCCTGACGCTGCCGCCGCTTGGCACAATCTGGCTGGTGCGGGAGGGAGAATGACGCAGCTCACGGCAGGTAAACCCGAACCGCTCGGGGCGCGCTTTGACGGAAAGGGGGTGAACTTCACGCTCTTTTCCGCTCACGCGGAGCGGGTGGAACTCTGTGTCTTTGACGGGGAAGGTAACGAGCACCGTTACGATTTACCGTCGCGCACGGGGGATACCTGGCATGGCTACCTGGCCGGAGGACGACCGGGGATGCACTACGGTTTTCGCGTACACGGCCCCTGGGAGCCTTCTCAGGGGCACTGGTTTAACCCGGCGAAGCTGCTGATTGACCCGTGCGCGCACCGCGTGGACGGTGAGTTTAAAGATGACCCGCTGTTCCACGTTGGCTACGGCGAACCTGACCACCGCGACAGCGCGCCCGTCGCGCCCAAAAGCGTGGTGGTGCACGATCTCTACGACTGGGAAGACGATGCCCCGCCGCGCACGCCGTGGGGCAACACCGTTATTTATGAAGCCCACGTCAAAGGGCTGACGTATCTGCACCCGTCAATTCCCAAAGAGATGCGCGGCACCTACAAAGCGCTTGGGCATCCGACGATGGTCGCGTACCTGAAGCACTTAGGGATCACCGCGCTGGAGCTGTTGCCCGTGGCGCATTTCGCCAGCGAGCCGCGGCTACAGCGTCTTGGGTTAAGCAACTACTGGGGCTACAACCCGCTGGCGATGTTCGCCCTCGACCCGCGCTACGCAGTGCAGCCGGAGAAGGCACGGGATGAGTTTCGCGATGCGGTGAAGGCGCTTCACGCGGCGGGTATCGAGGTCATTCTGGACGTGGTGCTGAACCACAGTGCGGAAAGCGATCTTGACGGCCCGACGCTCTCACAGCGCGGAATCGATAACCGTAGCTATTATTGGATCAGGGACGACGGCGATTACGAGAACTGGACCGGGTGCGGTAACACCCTCAACCTCAGTCATCCGGCCGTTACGCATTACGCGTACGAGTGCCTGAAATACTGGGTTGAGACGTTCCACGTAGACGGTTTTCGCTTCGACCTGGCGCCGGTGATGGGGCGCACCCCGGCGTTCAGCCAGCAGGCGCCGCTGTTTGAGGCCATCAAAAACTGCCCGGTGCTCTCAAAGGTGAAGCTGATTGCGGAACCCTGGGACATCGGTGAGGGCGGTTATCAGGTGGGGAATTTCCCGCCGCTGTTTGCCGAGTGGAACGACCACTTCCGCGATGCCATCCGCCGCTTCTGGCTGACGCGCGATCTGTCGCTGGGGGAGTTTGCCGGTCGCTTTGCCGGCTCCAGCGATCTCTTCAAGCGTGACGGCAAACGTCCGTCGGCCACCATTAACCTGGTGACGGCGCACGACGGTTTTACGCTGCGCGACTGCGTTTGTTTCAATCAGAAACACAATGAGGCAAACGGCGAAGAGAATCGCGATGGGACTAACAATAACCATAGCTTTAACCATGGTATAGAAGGGTTAGACGGAAGTCTGGATGTGATCGAGCGGCGACGCGCCAGCGTTCATGCGCTGCTGACGACGCTTTTGTTGTCGCAGGGCACGCCGATGCTGCTGGCGGGAGATGAGCACGGCCACAGCCAGCACGGCAACAACAACGCCTATTGCCAGGACAACACCCTGACCTGGCTCGACTGGGGAGAAGCGAACAGCGGACTGACCCATTTCACCGCGGCGCTGATCCATCTTCGCCAGCGCATCCCCGCGCTCACCGCTGACCGCTGGTGGGAAGAGGGCGACGGCAACGTTCGCTGGCTGAACAAAGACGCGCAACCGTTAAGCGCGCAAGAGTGGCAACACGGCATACCCTGTCTGCAAATCCTGCTTTCGGATGCGTGGCTGGTGACGCTGAACGCGACGGATGACGTCGCAGAGATTGTTTTACCTGACGGGGAGTGGCGAGCCATTCCTCCCTTTGCCGGAGCGGATAATCCGGTTGTTATGGCTGTCTGGCACGGGCCTGCGCACGGAGTGTGCGTATTCCAAAGATGATAAAAAAGGAGTTAGTCATGGTTAGATTAGAGAAGAACGATCCGTTAATGTTGGCGCGCCAGCTACCATTAAAAACAGTTGCCCTGATACTCGCGGGCGGGCGTGGTACCCGTCTGAAAGATTTGACCATCAAGCGCGCCAAACCGGCCGTTCACTTTGGTGGTAAGTTCCGTATTATCGATTTTGCACTGTCCAACTGCCTGAACTCAGGCATTCGCCGTATTGGCGTCATTACCCAGTATCAGTCGCACACGCTGGTGCAGCACATTCAGCGCGGCTGGTCATTCTTCAGCGAAGAGATGAACGAGTTTGTCGATCTGCTCCCGGCGCAGCAGCGCGTTCACGGGGAGAACTGGTACCGCGGCACGGCGGATGCCGTGACCCAGAACCTCGACATCATTCGCCGCTATAACGCGGAATACATCGTTATCCTCGCCGGGGACCACATCTACAAGCAAGATTACTCCCACATGCTGATCGACCACGTCGAAAAAGGGGCGCGCTGCACCGTGGCGTGTCTGCCGGTGCCTGTTGCGGAGGCAACCGCGTTTGGCGTGATGCATGTAGATGGCGACGACAAGATTATCGACTTTGTCGAAAAACCGGCGAACCCGCCAACCATGCCGGGTGACGACACCAAATCGCTCGCCAGCATGGGGATCTATGTCTTTGATGCCGATTACCTTTATGAACTGCTGGAAGAGGACGACAAAGACGAGAACTCCAGCCACGACTTCGGCAAAGACATTATCCCGAAAATCACCAAAGCTGGCATGGCGTATGCACATCCCTTCCCGCTGTCCTGCGTGCAGTCCGATCCGAATGCGGAACCTTACTGGCGCGATGTGGGAACGCTGGAAGCGTACTGGAAAGCCAACCTCGATCTGGCATCCGTCACGCCTGAGCTGGATATGTACGACCAGAACTGGCCGATTCGCACCCATATGGAATCGCTGCCGCCGGCGAAGTTCGTCCAGGACCGCTCCGGCAGCCACGGCATGACGCTCAACTCGCTGGTCTCTGGCGGGTGCATTATCTCCGGTTCGGTGGTGGTGCAGTCCGTGCTGTTCCCGCGCGTGCGTATAAACTCATTCTGTAATATCGATTCGGCAGTCCTGCTGCCAGATGTCTGGGTAGGGCGCTCATGTCGTCTGCGTCGCTGCGTTATCGACCGTGCCTGCGTCATTCCCGAAGGGATGGTGATTGGGGAAAACGCGGAAGAAGATGCGCGTCGTTTCTACCGTTCGGAAGAGGGGATCGTGTTAGTAACACGGGAAATGTTGCGGAAGCTGCAAATCAAACAGGAGCGATGATGCAGGTTTTACACGTATGTTCTGAGATGTTCCCGTTGTTAAAAACGGGCGGACTGGCGGATGTTCTTGGTGCACTACCGGCGGCGCAAATTGCCGGAGGGGTGGATACCCGTGTGTTGTTGCCCGCTTTTCCGGATATCCGGCGTGGTATTCCCGATGCAAAGGTTGTTACCCGTCGCGAGACCTTCGCGGGACGTATCACCCTGCTGTTTGGACATTACAATGGCGTAGGGATTTACCTGATTGATGCCCCGCATTTATACGATCGACCCGGCAGCCCGTATCACGATACCAACCTGTACGCCTATACCGATAACGTGCTGCGCTTTGCCCTGCTCGGCTGGGTGGGGGCGGAGATGGCCGTCGGGCTGGATCCGTTCTGGCGTCCGAACGTGGTGCACGCGCACGACTGGCACGCGGGGCTGGCTCCTGCGTATCTGGCGGCGAAGGGGCACCCGGCCAAATCGGTGTTTACGGTGCACAACCTGGCGTATCAGGGCATGTATTACGCGCATCATATGAATGACATCGATCTGCCATGGTCGTTCTTTAACATGCACGGGCTGGAGTTTAACGGACAGATTTCGTTCCTGAAGGCGGGTCTGTACTACGCCGACCACATCACGGCGGTCAGCCCAACCTACGCGCGGGAAATTACCCAGCCGGAGTTCGGTTACGGTATGGAAGGGCTGCTGCAACAGCGCCACCGTGAAGGTCGTCTGTCGGGCATTCTGAACGGCGTGGATGAACAGATCTGGAATCCGGAAACGGACCTCCTGCTGGCGGCGCGCTATGGTCGCGACTCCGTGGAGGACAAAGCGGAGAACAAACGCCAGCTACAGATTGCGATGGGGCTGAAGGTCAACGACAAGGTGCCGCTGTTTGCGGTGGTCAGCCGCCTGACCAGCCAGAAAGGGCTGGATCTGGTGCTGGAAGCGCTGCCGGGATTACTGGAGCAGGGCGGCCAGCTGGCGCTGCTCGGCGCGGGCGACCCGGTATTGCAGGAAGGTTTCCTCGCGGCCGCGGCGGAACATCCGGGGCAGGTGGGCGTGCAGATTGGCTATCATGAAGCGTTTTCGCACCGCATCATGGGCGGCGCGGACGTGATTCTGGTGCCGAGCCGCTTCGAGCCCTGCGGCCTGACGCAGCTCTATGGTCTGAAATACGGCACGTTGCCGCTGGTGCGCCGCACGGGCGGGCTGGCGGATACGGTGTCTGACAGCTCCCTGGAAAACCTGGCGGATGGTATCGCCAGCGGGTTTGTTTTCGAGGACAGTAATGCCTGGTCGCTGCTTCGGGCGATCCGGCGTGCTTTCGTCTTGTGGTCCCGTCCATCCCTGTGGCGTTACGTACAACGTCAGGCGATGTCCATGGACTTTGGCTGGCACGTTGCGGCGCAGTCCTACCGCGACCTTTATCAACGCTTGATGTAACGAGGCGAAGTTACTGATATGAATGCTCCATTTAGCTACTCTTCCCCCACGCTCAGCGTTGAGGCGTTGAAACACTCCATCGCCTATAAGCTGATGTTTACCATTGGGAAAGATCCCGTTATTGCCAACAAACATGAGTGGCTGAACGCCACGCTGTTTGCGGTGCGTGACCGTATGGTCGAACGCTGGCTGCGCTCTAACCGCGCCCAGCTTTCGCAGGAGACGCGGCAGGTGTATTACCTGTCGATGGAGTTTCTGATTGGTCGCACCCTCTCCAATGCGCTGTTATCGCTCGGGATTTATGACGACGTCAAAAACGCACTGGAAGAGATGGGGCTGGATTTAGAAGAGCTGATTGACGAAGAGAACGACCCGGGGCTGGGTAACGGTGGTCTCGGGCGACTTGCCGCCTGTTTCCTCGATTCACTGGCGACGCTGGCGCTGCCGGGGCGCGGCTACGGTATTCGCTACGACTACGGTATGTTCAAGCAGAACATCGTGGATGGTCGTCAGAAAGAGTCCCCGGACTACTGGCTCGAGTACGGTAACCCGTGGGAGTTCAAGCGCCACAACACGCGCTACAAGGTGCGTTTTGGCGGGCGTATTCAGCAGGAAGGGAAAAAATCCCGCTGGGTGGAAACCGAGGAGATCCTCGCCGTGGCCTATGACCAGATCATCCCCGGCTACGACACCGATGCGACCAATACCCTGCGCCTGTGGAACGCGCAGGCCAGTAGCGAGATCAACCTGGGTAAATTCAACCAGGGTGACTACTTCGCGGCGGTGGAAGATAAAAACCACTCCGAGAATGTGTCACGCGTCCTGTATCCGGATGACTCGACCTACTCAGGCCGCGAGCTGCGCCTGCGTCAGGAGTATTTCCTCGTCTCGGCAACGATTCAGGATATCCTCAGCCGTCATTATCAGCTGCACAAGACCTATGCGAATCTGGCGGAAAAAACCGCCATTCATCTCAACGATACCCATCCGGTGCTGTCGATCCCTGAGCTGATGCGCCTGCTGATTGACGAGCATAAGTTCAGCTGGGATGACGCGTTTGAAGTAACCTGCCAGGTGTTCTCGTACACCAACCATACGCTAATGAGTGAAGCGCTGGAGACGTGGCCGGTGGATATGCTCGGCAAGATCCTGCCGCGTCATCTGCAAATCATCTTCGAGATCAACGACTACTTCCTCAAGACCTTGCAGGAGCAGTATCCGAACGATACCGGTCTGCTGAGCCGCGCCTCGATCATTGATGAATCCAACGGGCGTCGCGTACGCATGGCCTGGCTGGCGGTGGTGATCAGCCACAAGGTGAACGGCGTGTCAGAGCTGCACTCGAACCTGATGGTGCAGTCCCTGTTTGCGGACTTCGCGAAGATCTTCCCGACGCGTTTCTGCAACGTGACCAACGGCGTCACCCCGCGCCGCTGGCTGGCGCTGGCGAACCAGCCGCTCTCCGACGTTCTGGATGAGAACATTGGCCGCACCTGGCGCACCGATTTGAGCCAGCTGAGCGAGCTTGAGCAGCACATTGATTTCCCGACGGTGAACAAAGCCGTGCGCGAAGCCAAGCTGCTGAACAAAAAACGTCTGTCGGTCTGGCTGGCGCTGCATCTGAACGTGGTGGCGAACCCGAAAGCGCTGTTCGACGTGCAGATCAAACGTATCCACGAGTACAAGCGTCAGCTGATGAACGTCCTGCACGTTATTACCCACTACAACCGCATTAAGGCTGACCCGACGGCGGAGTGGGTGCCGCGCGTGAAAATCTTTGCCGGTAAGGCGGCGTCCGCGTACTACATGGCGAAGCACATCATCCATCTCATCAACGATGTGGCGAAGGTGGTGAATCACGATCCGGACATTGGCGATAAGCTGAAGGTCGTGTTTATCCCGAACTACAGCGTAAGCCTGGCGCAGCTGATTATTCCGGCGGCGGATCTCTCTGAGCAGATTTCCACGGCGGGGACGGAAGCATCCGGCACCAGCAACATGAAGTTTGCCCTGAACGGCGCGCTGACTATCGGCACGCTGGACGGCGCAAATGTCGAGATGCTGGAGCATGTGGGCGCGGAGAATATCTTTATCTTCGGGAATACGGCGGAAGAGGTGGAGGCGCTGCGCAAGCAGGGCTACTCGCCGCGTGAGTATTATGAAGAGGATGAAGAGTTACGCCAGGTGCTGACGCAAATCGCCACCGGCGTGTTTAACCCTGAGGAGCCTGGACGCTATCGCGATCTGGTGGACTCGCTGATTAACTTTGGCGATCACTATCAGGTGCTGGCGGATTACCGCAGCTACGTGGATTGTCAGGATAAGGTGGACGAACTGTACCGTCAGCCGGAGAAGTGGACCAGCGCCGCGATGCATAACATCGCCAACATGGGATACTTCTCGTCAGACAGGACCATCAAAGAGTATGCCGAGAATATCTGGCATATTGATCCGGTGCGGTTGTAAAACAAAGCCGGGTGGCGGCTCCGCCTTACCCGGCCTACTCGATCCTGTAGGCCCGGTAAGCGCAGCGCCACCGGGCATTTTTTGTCACCCTCAGGACGCCAGTGATAATTCACGCTTTCCCGCATGCTGTTGCAACCACTGCGCCACGCGAGACTGCTGCTCGGCGTTCAGCCACATCCCTTCTTTAGTACGACGCCAGATGGCATCATCCAGACGGCGCACCCATTCGTGTTCCACCAGGTAGCGCAGCTCGGCTTCGTACAGCTCATGGCCAAAATGCTCGCCCAGATCGGCAATCTCTTTCGCGTCGCCGAGGAACAGTTCGGTGTTACTGCCGTAGGTACGGGCATAGTGGCGCGCCATTCCTTCGGTAATGAACGGGAAGCGACGGCGCAGCTTCGCGGCGTAATCGTCGCGGTTATCGCCGATATCGCCGCCAGGCAGCACGGCGCCTTTCGTCCACGCCGGGCCGATGCCTTTATAATACGGCGCCAGTTTCTCCAGCGCGTGCTCCGCCAGTTTACGGTAGGTGGTGAGCTTACCGCCAAATACCGACAGCAGGGGCGCCTGACCGTCCACGTCATGAATATCAAGCGTATAGTCACGGGTGATGGCCTGCGGTGAGTCAGACTCGTCATCACACAGCGGACGCACGCCGGAGTAGGTCCAGACCACGTCATCGCGCGCCAGCTGTTTCTTAAAGTGCGCGTTGTACACTTTCAACAGGTAGCTGACTTCACTCTCGTCGATCTCGACGTTTTTCGGATCGCCTTTGTACTCTACGTCGGTGGTGCCGATGATGGAGAACTCGTCCATCCACGGGATCACAAACACGATGCGCTTGTCTTCGTTTTGCAGGATATAAGCCTGTTTCTGGGTATGCACACGCGGCACCACAATGTGGCTGCCCTTGATCAGGCGGATGCCGTACGGAGAAGGCAGGTGCATACCGTCATCGAAGAACTGTTTTACCCACGGGCCGGTGGCGTTCACCAGGCCGCGCGCTTTCCAGCTGAACTTCTCGCCGGTATCCACGTCTTCCGCTTCCACAATCCACAGGCCGTTTTCGCGGCGTGCGGCGGTCGCGCGGGTACGGGTTTTCACCTCGCCGCCTTTCTTCTCGACCATCTGCGCGTTAGCCAGCACCAGACGCGCATCGTCCACCCAGCAGTCGGAATATTCGAAACCGCGCACGATTTCAGGCTTAAGGACCGACTCTGAGCCAAAACGCAAACCGGTCGAACCCGGCAGGCTGGTGCGTTTACCCAGATGATCGTACATAAACAGACCAATGCGGATCATCCACGCCGGACGCAGATGCGGGCGATGAGGCAGGCGGAAGCGCATCGGGATCGCCAGATGCGGAGCCATTTTCAGCAGCACTTCGCGTTCGGCCAGCGCTTCGCTGACCAGACGGAATTCGTAGTGTTCCAGGTAGCGCAGGCCACCGTGGATCAGCTTGGAGCTGGCGGACGACGTCGCGCAGGCGAGATCGTTAGCTTCCAGCATCAGCACGGATAAACCGCGTCCTGCGGCATCAACCGCAATACCGGCACCGTTGATGCCACCGCCTATCACAATCAGATCTTTGGTTTCCATAACACCCTCATGCACTTTCGTTAAAGCTCAAAAATGTTCGATATCGCTCATAATAGCAAAGGAACGCGCTTTTGGTAACATCAAAAAAACAATTTAGAGTGATATGGATAACATAATGGCGTTTACCCGCCGCCAGGACGTACACTACGGGGTAAAATAGTGCGGTCTGATGCCCTCTCCCCTCACCCTAACCCTCTCCCCAGAGGGGCGAGGGGATGGTTTGCTCCCTCTCCCTTTTAGGGAGAGGGCAGGGGTGAGGGTCAGCAAGCCGCATAAAATCTGAATAATCGAAAGAGAACACCATGGAACAGTTTGAATGTATTAACGTAGAAGAAGCCCACCAGAAGATGCACCAGGGAAAAGCGGTGCTGGTGGACATCCGCGATCCGCAGAGCTTTGCGATGGGCCACACGCCGGGCGCGTTCCATCTCACCAACGACACGCTGGGCGCGTTTATGCGCGATAACGACTTCGATACCCCGGTGATGGTGATGTGCTATCACGGCAACAGCAGTAAAGGCGCGGCGCAGTATCTGCTCCAGCAGGGTTACGACGCGGTGTACAGCGTCGAGGGCGGCTTCGATGCCTGGCATCGTCATTTCCCGGCAGAAGTTGAATACGCGTTTGAGCGCTGATCCCGCTATACTGTCCCCTTTTGTGTGGAAATAAGCGACCGCTGCCCATGTTGATGATCACCTCTTTTAGCAACCCGCGCGTCGCCCAGGCGTTTGTCGACTATATGGCGACGCAGGGCATTATCCTGACTATTCAGCAGCATACACAGACGGATGTCTGGCTGGCAGACGAAAGCCAGGCCAGCCGCGTGAATGACGAGCTGGCGCGTTTTCTGGAAAACCCGGGCGACCCGCGTTATCTGGCGGCAAGCTGGCAATCCGGCCAGACCGGCAGTGGCCTGCACTATCAACGTTTTCCGTTTCTCGCCACCCTCCGCGAGCGCGCAGGACCGTTTACGCTGCTTTTGATGGCAGCCTGCATCACCGTCTTCATTATTATGAGCGTGGTGGGCGACCAGAGCGTGATGATTGCCCTCGCATGGCCCTACGATCCCTCCCTGCAATTTGATGTCTGGCGCTACTTCACGCATGCGCTGATGCACTTCTCGGTGATGCATATCCTCTTTAACCTGCTGTGGTGGTGGTATCTCGGCGGGGCGGTGGAGAAGCGGCTCGGCAGCGGCAAGCTGATTGTGATCACCCTTATCAGCGCCCTGTTAAGCGGCTACGTGCAGCATAAATTCAGCGGTCCGTGGTTTGGCGGGTTATCCGGCGTGGTGTACGCATTGATGGGTTACGCCTGGCTCAGAGGCGAGCGCGACCCGGATAGCGGCATCTATTTACAACGTGGATTAATAACCTTTGCGTTAATATGGCTTATTGCCGGATGGTTTGATCTGTTTGGTATGTCTATCGCCAATGGTGCGCACGTTACCGGCCTGGCGGTCGGGCTGGCGATGGCGCTGGCCGATACGCTCCATGCGCGAAAACGAACATAATTCCCAGGGACATTTGATGAAACAAACACAACGTCATGACGCCATTATCGAACTGGTAAAAAAACAGGGATACGTCAGTACTGAAGAGCTGGTGGAGCAGTTTGCCGTCAGCCCGCAAACCATCCGTCGTGACCTCAACGACCTGGCCGATCAGAACCGTATTCTGCGTCACCACGGCGGCGCCGCGCTGCCGTCCAGCTCGGTGAACACCTCATGGCATGACCGTAAGGCGACGCAAACGGCAGAGAAAGAGCGTATCGCCCGTAAAGTGGCGAGCCAGATCCCGAACGGCGCGACGCTGTTTATTGATATCGGCACCACCCCGGAAGCGGTCGCCCATGCGCTGCTGAACCACGAGAACCTGCGCGTGGTGACCAACAACCTGAACGTGGCCAACACGTTGATGCAGAAAGAGGATTTCCGCATCATCCTCGCGGGCGGCGAACTGCGCAGCCGCGACGGGGGTATCATCGGCGAAGCGACGCTCGATTTTATCTCTCAGTTCCGCCTCGACTTCGGCATTCTGGGGATCAGCGGCATCGACACCGACGGCTCGCTGCTGGAGTTTGATTACCACGAAGTGCGCACCAAGCGCGCGATCATTGAGAACTCGCGCCACGTAATGCTGGTGGTGGATCACTCTAAGTTTGGTCGTAACGCGATGGTGAACATGGGCAGCATCAGCATGGTGGATGCGGTCTACACCGACGTGATGCCGCCTGCGGGCGTGATGCAGGTGATTAAGGATAACAATTTGCAGTTAGAGTTATGTTGAGAAGCCATTCTCCCTCTCCCTGTGGGAGAGGGCCGAGGTGAGGGCATCAGACCGCAGAGGATCTACACTCCATATCCCATCATCTTCAACAGCTGCTGCGCATGCTGCACCGCATCCTGACGGTGCGCCACGCCCAGCTTCTGATACAGATTGCGAATGTGCGTTTTGATGGTGGTCGCCGCCACCGCCAGCTCACCGGCAATCTGCTCGTTGCTGTAGCCTGAATAGATCAGCCCCAGCACCTGCCATTCACGCTGGGTGAGCGGGCTGGTGCGGATAAGCTCCGGCACTTCCGGATGGTTCAGCAGACGTTCAACAAAGTTCTCATCGAAGTGCGCAAACTTGTGGCGGTGGTGCTGGTTGATCTCGCGCAGAATGCGCTGGGCGCGATGCTGATCGAGTTCCGGCAGCGTGTTGAGCTGAATCAGCTGGCGCAGCTGCTGGGCCATCACTTCACCCTCAATCACAAAGTGGCTGATAAACCCGGTGCGGTTCGCCAGCTGTAACGCCTCCAGCAGTACGCGCTGGGCATCGTTTTTACGTCCCGCCTGCCAGTAAAGCTGGTTTAACAGCAGCAGGTTGCGGTTTAAATCGCTCATCAGGCGCAGGCTGCGGGCGTTTTCGTTTAACTCTTCCAGCACGATCTCGGCAGGCTCAAAGTCACCCAGCAGGATCTGCACGCGGGCAATATTACGCCACTGGCTTTGCAGGAAGTGGTTATTGGCAAATTCCGGTTTAGGCGTATGACGCAGCCAGTTGGCGGCGGACTTTTTATCGCCGGTCATCTGCCAGTAAATCACCCGGACCTTATCGGCGTTGGATACCCAATCGCTATGGTACTGCCCGTTGCCGAGCAGGTTTTCCAGGCGGTTAAGGTGGTTGCGGGCATTATCCAGGTCGCCGCGCGCCAGCGAGCACTGCACCAGCAGAGCCAGACACTGGAGCTGCTGCTGCGGCTGGAAGCTCGAAAGGACATTCAGACCCTGGCGGGCGCAGCTTTCCGCTTCATCCAGACGCGACCATGCCCACAGCAGCTGAGCGCGAATACGCAACAGGAACTCGTGCATCGGCAGCTGTTCCAGATGCTGTTCACGGATCAGCTGGAACGCTTTCTCCTGGTTTTCCCAGGCGGCTTGCAGGAACCCCTGAGCAAATAAAATCTCGCTTTGCTGGATCAGGCTCCACAGGGCGTAATGCCAGACATCGTGGCGGCGCGCCATCTGTTCGGTTTGCTGCATGAGTGAAAGCGAACGCGTGAGATCGCCCTTACAGTGCAGCACTTCGCCGTGTACCGAGGTGGCGACAATACGGCTGTAAAAATTCGCCAGCGGCAGCTCATCCAGCGCGACCATCGCCAGCCGTTCGGCTTCATCAGGGTCACCGTCGTTAATCGCCACCTGCGCACGCAGGGCGTTAAATTCGCCATGCAGGGTGGTATCCATCTCGCTTTCCATCTCCTGCTCGGCGCGCGCCAGCAGGGTGTTCACTTCGCTGTAGCGATGCTGGCTCTGCATCAGCCAGGCCTGGAGCAGCACCAGACGCGGGTTCTCCAGCAGGCTTTCCCACGGCAGCGCTTTTAACGACTCTTCCAGCAGCGTCAGTTCGCTGTGGTTGAACAGTCCCCACGCGTGGTTGAGCAGAATATCGCGCAGCATACCGGCATCCCCGGCGGCCAGCGCATGGTGGATAGCCTCACTCGGAAAACCTTGCGCCATCCAGCTTTCGGCGGCGGCGCGGTGAATGTCAGGCAGCTCTGCGGCCAGTTCCCACTGGCAACGCTGACGCAGGAAGCTGCCAAACAGCGGATGGTAGCTAAACCATTCGCCGTGATCGTCCATGCGCGTCAGGAACAGACCCTGACGTTCAATCTCTTCGAGCTGAAGCTGCCCGTTTTCAATGCCGGTGACGCGCACAATCAGCGCATCGTTCATGGAACGCAGCAGGGAGCTTTTCAGCAGGAAATGGCGGGTGGAGAGGTCAACGCTGTCGAGTACTTCATCCACCAGATAATCCGACAGGTGGCTGGCGTTGATGCCCGCCAGGCGGCGTGCGGACTGATGCGTCGGGCTGTTGTTTTGCCGCGCGGAGAGGGCAATCAGCTGAAGCGCCGTGGCCCAGCCGGCAACGTCATCGCACAGGCGGCTGCTTTCCGACGCCTCAATCGGAGACGTCAGGCGGCAGTCAAAGAACTGCTTCGCTTCCTGATGGGTAAAGGCCAGCTGCTGACTGCCGATTTCCAGCAACTGATCGCGCACGCGCAGGTTGGCAATGCCCAACTGCGGAAGGTTACGCGACAGGACAACCAGCGTCAGGTTTTCCGGCTGATGGCGCAGGAAGAAACGCATGGACTCGTGAATAACCGGGTTGGTGATCAGATGATAATCATCAATCACCACATACAGCGGGCGATGCCATTCGGCCAGCTCGATAAACAGCTGGGAGAAAAGAGAGGACAGGCTGGCGTACTGGCGCTTCTGCACCATCACTTCGCTGGTGACGCAGTGTCCGTTGGTTGCCTGCTGAATCGCGGCAATTAAATAGCTGGCAAAACGCTCCTGCTGGTTATCACCTTCATCCAGGGAGTACCAGCCAAGATCGTTTTTACCTGCCGCCCATTGCGAAATGAGCGTTGTTTTTCCATAACCCGCAGGACTCGTAACCAGCGCCAGTCGGAAATTATGCGCACCGGAAAGTTTAGCCAGCAGGCGCTCGCGGACCACAGTATGGTCAAGACGAACCGGGCGACTTAATTTGGACGGAATCAACATAGTTTTCACTTCACTGTGGGGAACGAGAGAATTTATTTTTTTTGCGCTTCGTAATTAATATCTATAAGTTCGGCCAATAGAGGAACTATTGCAAGTTATGTCTGGGTTTGGAGGCTCTGAATTTGCACTCTGTCACAAAACATTCTCATCACTGATGGAACTTTCCGTAATTGGCTGGATGCCGCGCTGCTTCTGGCTTGCCTGCATAAGGCGCGGTTGCGCTGAAACTGGTTTCAGAAAGAGATAATGACGCTGAAGTTAATTAACTTCAGGGAAAGTTGCATGGGCTTAATAGTGGTGCTGAATAATCCCGACGCGCGGAAATATTATTCTACGTAAGTAATCATTTCAGCGATGATAACTTTCCTCCGAAACTGCATTTCATTTCTTTGACGCTCTTCCGGGATCGCTTTTTCCGCGAAGCGCACACTTACACAGTGGCCTCGATCACACTTTTATGCTCATCCCCGCTACTCCTCCCTGCCTAATCCCCGACAGGAGGAGGAAGAGGCGCAATGAGCCAGGCACACTAGCGCCAAATGTGTTTTCTCTCTACAGGATGCCGATTCCCTATGTCACAGCCTACTTTCAACAAAGCTCAATTTCAGGCTGCCCTGACGCGTCAGTGGCAGCGTTTTGGCCTTCATGCTGCAAACGAGATGACGCCTCACCAGTGGTGGCAGGCGGTGAGCGGGGCGCTCGCAGAGCAGCTGGACGCTCAGCCTGTGGCGAAGCCTGTGAAAGGCCAGCGTCACGTCAACTACATTTCGATGGAGTTCCTGATTGGTCGTCTGACGGGCAACAATCTGCTGAACCTTGGCTGGTATCAGGACGTCGGTGACGTGCTGAAAGAACACGACATCAACCTGACCGATCTGCTGGAAGAAGAGATTGACCCGGCGCTGGGTAATGGCGGTCTGGGACGTCTGGCAGCCTGCTTCCTGGATTCCATGGCAACCGTGGGTCAGTCGGCAATTGGCTATGGCCTGAACTATCAGTATGGCCTGTTCCGTCAGTCATTTGCCGACGGCCATCAGATGGAAGCGCCGGACGACTGGCACCGCAATACCTATCCGTGGTTCCGCCACAACGCGCAGCTGGATGTGCAGGTCGGGATTGGCGGGAAAGTCACGAAGCAGGGACTCTGGGAACCGGCGTTCACCATTACCGGTGAAGCCTGGGATCTGCCGGTACTCGGCTACCGTAACGGCGTGGCGCAGCCGCTGCGTCTGTGGCAGGCGAAGCACGCGCATCCGTTTAACCTGACCAAATTCAACGACGGTGATTTCCTGCGCGCCGAGCAGCAGGGGATCGATGCCGAGAAGCTGACCAAAGTCCTCTACCCGAACGACAACCATCTGGCGGGTAAAAAACTGCGTCTGATGCAGCAGTACTTCCAGTGCGCCTGCTCCGTGGCGGACATTCTGCGTCGCCATCACCTGGCGGGCCGCAAGCTGGCACAGCTGCCGGACTTCGAAGTGATTCAGCTTAACGACACGCACCCGACCATTGCCATCCCGGAACTGCTGCGCGTGCTGATCGACGAGCATCAGCTGAGCTGGGATGACGCCTGGGCCATCACCAGCCGCACCTTCGCCTACACCAACCACACCCTGATGCCGGAAGCGCTGGAGTGCTGGGATGAGAAGCTGGTGAAAACGCTGCTGCCGCGCCATATGCAGATCATCAATAAGATTAACGACCAGTTCAAAACGCTGGTGGAGAAAACCTGGCCGGGCGACAAAGCCGTCTGGGCGAAGCTGGCCGTGGTACACGACAAACAGGTGCGCATGGCGAACATGTGCGTGGTCAGCGGCTTTGCGGTGAACGGCGTTGCCGCGCTGCACTCGGATCTGGTGGTGAAAGATCTCTTCCCGGAATACCACCAGCTGTGGCCGACCAAATTCCATAACGTGACCAACGGCATCACGCCGCGTCGCTGGATCAAGCAGTGCAACCCGCTGCTGGCCGGCCTGCTGGACAAGACCCTGAAGAAAGAGTGGGCCAACGACCTGGACCAGCTGATCAACCTGGAAAAACAGGCTGACGACGCGAAGTTCCGCGAGCAGTACCGCGCCATTAAGCTGGAGAACAAGGTTCGTCTGGCTGAGTTCGTGAAAATGCGCACCGGAATTGAGATCAACCCGAATGCGATTTTCGATATCCAGATCAAACGTCTGCACGAGTACAAACGTCAGCACCTGAACCTGCTGCACATTCTGGCGCTGTACAAAGAGATCCGCGAGAACCCGCAGGCTGACCGCGTCCCGCGCGTGTTCCTGTTCGGTGCGAAAGCGGCGCCGGGCTACTACCTGGCGAAAAACATTATCCTTGCCATTAATAAAGTGGCGGCGGCGATTAACAACGATCCGAAAGTGGGCGACAAGCTGAAGGTGGTGTTCCTGCCGGACTACTGCGTCTCTGCGGCTGAAATGCTGATCCCGGCGGCGGATATTTCCGAGCAGATCTCTACCGCCGGTAAAGAAGCGTCCGGTACCGGCAACATGAAGCTGGCCCTGAACGGCGCGCTGACCGTCGGCACGCTGGACGGTGCGAACGTCGAAATCGCCGAGAAGGTCGGCGAAGAGAACATCTTTATCTTCGGCCATACTGTTGAAGAAGTGAAAGCCATCAAAGCCAAAGGGTATGACCCGGTGAAATGGCGTAAAAAAGACAAAGTGCTGGATGCGGTGCTCAAAGAGCTGGAAAGCGGGAAGTACAGCGACGGCGACAAGCACGCGTTTGACCAGATGCTGCACAGCATGGACAAACAGGGCGGCGACCCGTACCTGGTGATGGCTGACTTCTCTGCTTATGTTGAAGCGCAGAAGCAGGTCGACGTGCTGTATCGCGACCAGGATGCCTGGACCCGCGCGTGTATCCTGAACACCGCGCGCTGCGGTATGTTCAGCTCTGACCGCTCAATCCGTGATTATCAGGCTCGTATCTGGCAGGCAAAACGCTAAGGAAGCGCGATGGAGAGTAAACGTCTGGACAGTGCCGCGCAGGCGGCGGGAATTAGCCTCAGTTACATCAATGCGCACGGCAAACCGCAGTCTATTGGTGCGGACACCAAAAGACGTTTGCTGGATGCCATGCACAAAACCGACGCGAAAGCGTCGGGTGCGCCGGTGCCGAACGTGAAGGTCTTTACCGCGGGCAAAAAGATGCCGCTGGCGGTGGAAGGGCGCGGCGAGTTCAGCTGGCTGCTCACCACCGAAGAGGGGCATCAGCACAAAGGCCATGCCACCGGCGGCAAAACCCTCAACCTTCCGGCGAAGCTGCCGGAGGGCTACCACACGCTTACGCTCACCCGGGACGACCAGCGTTTTCACTGCCGGGTGATCGTGGCGCCAAAGCGCTGCTATGAGCCGCAGGCGCTGCTGGAAGGCAAAAAGCTGTGGGGCGCCTGCGTGCAGCTCTACACCCTGCGCTCGGACAGCAACTGGGGAATCGGCGATTTCGGCGATCTGAAAAAGATGCTGGCATCTGTTGGTGAGCGCGGCGGGGCATTTATCGGCCTCAACCCGATCCACGCGCTCTATCCGGCCAACCCGGAAAGCGCCAGCCCGTACAGCCCGTCGTCCCGTCGCTGGCTGAACGTGATTTATATCGACGTTAACGCGTTAGACGATTTCAAAAACAGCAAAGAGGCTCAGGCGTGGTGGAAGCTTGAGACCACGCAACAGTTGCTGAAACAGGCCCGCGATGCGGACTGGGTGGATTATGCCTCCGTGACCGCGCTGAAAATGGCGGCTTTGCGTCTGGCGTGGAAAGGCTTTGCGAAACGCGACGACGAGCAGATGGCAGCCTTCCGCCAGTTTGTGATGCAGGAAGGTGAGAGCCTTTACTGGCAGGCGGCGTTTGATGCGCTGCATGCGTATCAGGTTCAGGAGGACGAGATGCGCTGGGGCTGGCCGGTGTGGCCGGAAGCGTATCAGTCCGTGGATACCCCGGAAGTGAAGGCGTTCTGTGAGACGCATGCCGACGAGGTGGATTTCTATCTCTGGTTGCAGTGGCTGGCGTACAGCCAGTTTGCCGCCTGCTGGCAGGTGAGCCAGGGCTATAACATGCCGATCGGGTTGTATCGCGATCTGGCCGTCGGCGTGGCGGAAGGCGGGGCGGAAACCTGGTGTGACCGTGAGCTTTACTGCCTGAAAGCTTCTGTGGGGGCGCCGCCGGATATTCTGGGCCCGCTCGGTCAGAACTGGGGCTTACCGCCGATGGATCCGCACGTGATGACGGCGCGTGCCTACGAGCCGTTTATCGACCTGCTGCGCGCTAACATGCAGAACTGCGGCGCGTTGCGTATCGACCACGTGATGTCCGTGCTGCGCCTGTGGTGGATCCCGTACGGTGAAACGGCTGACCACGGGGCGTACGTGCAGTATCCGGTGGACGACCTGCTCTCAATCCTCGCGCTGGAGAGTAAACGTCATCAGTGCATGGTGATTGGCGAAGATCTCGGTACCGTGCCGGTGGAAATTGTCAGCAAGCTCCGCGACAGCGGGGTTTACTCCTACAAAGTGCTCTATTTTGAAAACGACCATGAGAAAACCTTCCGCGCGCCGAAAGCGTACCCTGAACAGTCAATGGCAGTCGCGACGACGCATGATCTTCCTACGCTCAGAGGCTACTGGGAAAGCGGCGACCTGACGCTCGGCAAAACGCTGGGTCTCTACCCGGATGAAGAGGTTCTGCGTGGGCTGTATCAGGATCGCGAGCTGGCGAAGCAGGGGCTGCTGGATGCGCTGCATAAGCATGGCTGTCTGCCGAAGCGCGCCGGGCATAAGGCGTCGCTGATGTCGATGACGCCAACGCTTAACCGTGGCTTACAGCGCTATATTGCCGACAGCAACAGCGCGTTGCTCGGTCTGCAACCGGAAGACTGGATTGATATGGCGGAGCCGGTAAACATCCCCGGCACCAGCTATCAGTACAAAAACTGGCGTCGCAAGCTGTCCACAACGCTTGAAGCGATGTTCGCCGATGACGGGGTGAACAGGTTGATTAAGGATTTGGACAAGCGGCGAAAAGCGGTGGGTAAGAAGCGGTAGTTTCACCCTCACCCTAACCCTCTCCCAGAGGGAGAGGGAATAGAATGTAGGCCGGGTAAGCGTCAGCGCCACCCGGCTTTTTTACATCAAACCACCATATTCAACAGCAGCACCCCGATCAGACCGCACACCGAAATGATGGTTTCCAGCGCGGACCAGGACTTGATGGTTTCACCGATGGTCAGGTTGAAGTACTCCTTGAACAGCCAGAAGCCCGGATCGTTCACGTGGGAGAAAATCACGCTACCGGAACCGACCGCAATAACCATCAGCTCAGGGCTTACGCCCGTGGTCGCAATCAGCGGCGCAACGATACCGCCTGCGGTAATCGCCGCAACGGTCGCAGAGCCCAGCGCAATACGCAGCACCGCGGCGATAGACCACGCCATCAGCAGAGGGGAGACGTTGGTTTCATGCATCATGGCCGCGATGTATTTATCCACGCCGCTGTCGACCAGCACCTGCTTGAACGCGCCGCCACCGCCGATGATCAGCAGCATCATGGCAATGATTTTGATGGAAGAGGTCAGCGTGTCGTTGATCTGATCCATGGAACGACCACGGTTAAGACCGAAGGTGAACATGGCGATCAGGACCGCAATCAGCGTTGCCATCACCGGGTCGCCCAGGAACTCCGCAACGGACAGGAACGCGTGACCTTTCGGCAGAACCATCTCTGCTATGGCACGCATCGCCATCAGGATCACCGGTACCAGTGAGGTCCAGACGCTGACGCCAAAGCCTGGCATCTCTTCTTCAGTAAAGGTTTTGGCGCTGTACAGCCCTTCCGGGATAGGCTTATCAATGCCTTTCAGGAAGCGGGCGTACACCGGGCCTGCCAGAATCACCGTCGGGATCGCCAGAATCGTACCGAACAGCAGGGTTTTACCCATATCGGCGTGGAAGATGGTGGCGATAGCCGTTGGGCCCGGGTGCGGCGGCAGGAAGCCGTGGGTCACGGACAGCGCCGCAGCCATCGGCACACCCACGAACAGCAGCGGGATGTTGGCGGCAGCGGCGATGGTGAACACCAGCGGCAGCATCAGCACGAAGCCCACTTCATAGAACAGCGCGAAACCGACGGTAAAACCGGTTAACACCACCGCCCATTGAATGTTCTTCTTACCAAATTTGTCGATCAGCGTGGTGGCAATACGCTGTGCGCCACCGCAGTCCGCGAGCATTTTACCGAGCATGGCGCCGAAGCCCATGATCAGCGCCAGGCTGCCGAGCGTACCGCCGACACCGGCTTTAATGGAGCTGATAACTTTAACCAGCGGCATTCCCTGCATCAGACCGACTGCAAGTGCCACCAGAACCAGAGCGATAAATCCGTTCATTTTGAAGCGGATCATCAAGAGCAGTAATAACACAACACCGATAGCGACGATGACTAATGGCATGATTGACCTGGCCTTTGAATTGTTATGGGTAACGTCATTGTTTCAACGACAAATTCCGGTTGTCCCAACTGGGAACAGAGTGTTAACGGCACTCATACTGATGCCTGCGAAAACGTTAAGTTTAGTCGGCTGTTATAAGGGTGTTGAGTGCCCATGGGAATGATACGGGTAACATGACGTGATTGAGAATCACCCAAGGTGGCAAAATTTGAATTATGAGACGCAGGTCAACATATAGAGGGGGAGGCAAGAAAAAGTAGGCCCGGTAAGCGCAGCGCCACCGGGCAATACAGACGGGTACTGAATCAGTAGTAGGAGTGCTCGCCGCGCTGGTGCTCGGTCAGATCGCGCACGCCTTTCAGTTCCGGGAATTCGTTCAGCAGCTGCTTCTCGATCCCTTCTTTCAGGGTTACATCAACCATGGAGCAGCCGTTACAGCCGCCGCCGAATTGCAGGATCGCCAGACCATCTTCGGTGATTTCCATCAGGGAAACACGTCCCCCGTGGCCGGCCAGCTGCGGGTTGATCTGCGATTGCAGCAGATATTCCACACGCTCCATCAGCGGGGCATCGTCGGAGACTTTACGCATCTTGGCGTTTGGTGCCTTCAGCGTCAGCTGAGAACCCAGCTGGTCAGTGACGAAATCAATCTCCGCATCTTCAAGATACGGCGCGCTCAGCTCATCAACGTACGCGGTGAGCTGTTCAAATTTAAGGGCAGTGTCAGTTGCTTCCACAGCATCCGGAGGACAATAAGAGACACCACATTCTGCATTCGGAGTGCCTGGATTGATCACAAACACGCGGATCTGCGTCCCTTCTTCCTGATTTGCCAGCAGTTTGGCAAAGTGCGCTTGTGCAGAATCGGAAATACGGATCATAGCTTTGGCCTAATAGTTGACTAAATTACCTGGGTATAATCATACGCCCATTGAAGAAGGGCTACAAGGTACGGCACAGACACCATACCTGAACTGACGCGGCGCCGCTTTGCAAAAGCAGTCGGGAAAGTTCAGCCACGGTACTGCCCGTGGTGACGACATCATCCACAATCGCGATATGGAGGCCGTTGACCGGCAATTCAAGGTGAAAGGCGTTTTTCAGGTTCCTTTTGCGCGACCGGGCGTTAAGCCGGTGCTGAACGGCAGTGGCATGAGTACGTTTCAGCGCAGAGGCGGGGTACCGGCAACCCAGCCAGTGGGCGAGCGGACGGCACAGCAGGTCGCTCTGATTGTATCCCCGCCGCCAGTGCCGACGCTGAAACAGTGGCACGTTCACGAGCGTGTCGACCGGCGGCAGCCCGCGCGTTCTTCGCGCCTGCAACACCGCCAGTAATAACAGACGTGCCAGGGGCTGCGCCAGTGCAGTCTGGCTGGAAAACTTAAACTGATGAACCAGACGACTCAGCGGCAAAACGTAATCATCCACCGCCACCAGCGCGCTCCACGGCGGCGCTTTTTTCAGGCATCGGCCGCAGGGGAGCGTCTGGCTTACGGCAGGCAAGCCGCATTGCGGACAGCCCTTCAGGTAACCCAGCGCTCGCGTGCAAACGGAACAGACGCCCCACGCGCTCATCGCAAGTGGCATTCGGCATAGCCAGCACAAGCCGGGCACTGTTAGCATACGCAACCTCCATGTGAAAAAAGAGAACGTTAACTGATGAAGACGCTGTGGTGGCAGACCGTTGGGACGGGAAATTGTCATCTTGTGCTGCTGCACGGATGGGGACTGAACGCCGAAGTGTGGCGTTGCATAAGTGAGGAACTGGCCTCGCAATTCACGGTACACCTGGTGGATCTACCGGGCTATGGCCGCAGCCGCGGCTACGGCGCGATGACGCTTGACGACATGGCGGAGCAGGTTCTGGATGCCGCGCCGCAAAAAGCCGTCTGGCTCGGCTGGAGCCTGGGCGGGCTGGTGGCAAGCCAGATTGCGCTGCGCCATCCTGAGCGGGTCCAGGCGCTGATCACCGTTGCCTCATCACCCTGTTTCAGCGCCCGCGAGGCGTGGCCGGGCATCAAACCGGAGGTACTGGCCGGGTTCCAGCATCAGCTGAGCGAAGACTTCCAGCGGACGGTGGAGCGTTTCCTGGCATTACAGACGATGGGAACAGAAACCGCCCGTCAGGATGCGCGGACGCTGAAGCAGACGGTGCTTTCTCTGCCGATGCCGGAGGTTGAGGTGTTGAATGGAGGGCTGGAGATCCTGAAAACGGTCGATCTGCGCGAGCCGCTGGCGTCGTTAACGGTGCCGCATCTGCGTATTTATGGCTATCTGGATGGACTGGTTCCGCGCAAGGTGGTTCCGCTGATGGATGCGCTGTGGCCGGAGAGTAAATCAATGGTGGTTGCCAAAGCGGCACATGCGCCGTTCATCTCTCATCCTGCTGAGTTTTGTTCGGCGCTGTCCGGTTTTATCAGCGAAGCGTCCACCACTCCCTGAGACAGGCTTTACCTTCAGGACAACTCTTACAACTGCCGGACAGACAACCGTCCGGCTCTTCCTGAATGCGCACGGCTTTCCCCATCGCCTCCAGCCTTTCCAGCATGGCATCGATCATCGGCTGCGGCGTATGCAGGCTGAGGCTAAGCTGCTTCGCCTCCATTCGTCCCTGTAACGCCAGTAAGTCACGAATCTGAATCAACGATGCCATCTTTCTTCCCCTCAGTGACAGTCGCCCGCAGGGCTGCTACAGCAGGTCGTCGGGGTTTTGCGCGTTGCCAGCAGGTTAACGTCAACGCGGCTACGCGCCCGGCGCAGCAGGCCAATCACCATTACGTTAAACAGGATCACCGCGAGGATACAGACCAGGCTGTAGCGCGGATGCTGGCTGTAATTGACGGCCTGATAAAACACGGTCGCCAGCGAGTAGGCAATGTTCAGCCCCCACAGGATGGAGAAGCCCATCCAGCCGCGGCTGGACTCACGGGCAATGGCGCCCATGACCGAGATGCACGGAATATAGAGCAGGACGAAGATCAGGTAGCTGTAGGCCGCTGACGCGCTGCCAAATTTCTGGCCCATCACGCCCATTGCTCCGGTCGCCATTTCGCCGTCGCCTTTGCTGGCTTCAATCGGGTTCGCCAGTACGCTCAGGCTGAAGGTGTCTTTCAGGCTCTGCCAGGTCTCTTCCACCGCGCCAAGCAGTTCATCGCCGAGGTTGAACGCTGCCGGATTAAACTCCTCTTCCTGGATGTTTTCCGCGGTGTAAAGCGTGTTCAGGGTGCCGACAACCACCTCTTTTGCCATCGCGCCGGTGAACAGTCCCACGGTTGCCTGCCAGTTGTCTTCCTGAACGCCAATCGGTTTGAAGACCGGCGTAATGATCCGGCTGACGGAGGCCAGGGCAGAGTCATTAATGTTGTCCGCAGCCTGGCCGCTCAGGGTGAAGCTGTTCAGGGCGCTCAGGAAAATGCTGACCACCACAATCACCTTACCGGCGCGCAGAACGAAACCCTTCAGGCGCTGCCATGTCTGAATAATCAGGCTTTTCAGATGCGGAACGTGATAAACCGGCAGTTCCATCACGAACGGCGACGCTTCGCCACGCATGATGGTGTGCTTCAGCATCAGGCCGGTGAGAATAGCCATCACGATACCCAGCACATACAGGGAGAAGACGGCCAGCGCCCCTTCCTGACCAAAGAACGCCGCGGCAAAGACCGCGAAGATCGCCAGCCGCGCGCCGCAGGACATGAACGGCGCCATCATAATGGTCATCAGACGTTCACGCGGTGCATCCAGCGTGCGTGCGCCCATCACCGACGGCACGTTACAGCCAAAGCCGACAATCAGCGGCACGAAGGATTTGCCCGGCAGCCCCAGCGCCTGCATCAGGCGGTCCATCACGAAGGCGGCGCGCGCCATGTAACCGGAATCCTCAAGGAAGGAGAGGAACAGGTACATCATGCCGATCTGCGGCACCAGCGGCAGAACGGTATTGATCCCGCCGCCGATCCCCTGTGCGAGGAAGATGGTGAGCCATTCCGGGAAGTGGAGGGTGTAGCCCAGCCACTGAATACCGTGCACGAAGATAGCGACAGAGCCGCCATCAAAGATAGGTTGTAATGCACCGCCGATGTTAATGGCGAGCAGGAACATCACGTACATCACCAGTAAAAAGATCGGCAAACCAAGGAAGCGGTTGAGCACAATCTTATCCACGGCGGCGGTGAAGCGGCTGGGTTCAGCGGTTAATGCATTGCTGACCACATCACAGATAGCGGCGATGGCCTGATAGCGCGCATCCGCAATGTGCAGAGCGGGATCGTCCAGCTCGTCGCTCAGGCGAGCCTGTGCGACGTCCAGCTTATCCGCCGCATCGCCTGCGTAGGCGCGGCTGTAGATATCGCCTTCCAGCATTTGCAGGCCAAGCCACAGACGTTGTCTGGCGGGCATGCTGTTGTCCATCTCCTGCGCCAGCTGCCCGGCTTCGCGCAGCAGCGGCTGGGCATAGTGCACCAGTTCGACGTCGGCATTGCCCGTGTGGCGGTCAATCGCCAGCTTCAGGGCGTCAATGCCGCGCGCGCGGGTAGAAACCAGCGGAACCACCGGGCAGCCCAGACGGGCGGAGAGGGCATCGACGTCGATGCGCAGCTTTTGCTTCTCCGCGATGTCGAGCATGTTAAGCGCCACGATGCAGGGAATACCCAGCTCCAGCAGCTGTAACGTGAGATACAGATTTCGTTCGAGGTTGGAGGCATCCACCACGTTGATGAGGAGATCCGCGTCGCCGCTCAGAATATAGTGGCAGGCAATTTGCTCATCGAGAGAGGTCTGGGATGAAATCGTGGTGAGTGAATAGGTCCCCGGTAAATCAACCAGCGTGACCTGATTATCTGTCGTGGTGAACTGGCCTTCTTTGCGTTCAACCGTCACGCCTGCCCAATTTCCCACACGCTGGCGTGCGCCGGTTAACTGATTAAATAAGGTTGTCTTGCCGGAATTAGGATTGCCAATTAAGCCAATAGTTAATTTTTTCATTGTAGTAGACTCACTGAAACCGCTGGCTTGTTAACGGGATAAAGATTCAACTTCAATTAATGCGAGATCTTTTTTACGCAGAACCAGATTAACGCGTCGGGTTTCGATATGAACAGGATCGCCCAACGGCGCAACGCGCACCACCTGGAACGATGAGCCGGGTAGCATGCCCAGTGACAGGAGCTTCTGCCGATAGGCCGGGCTTATCTCACGGGTAAAACCGATAATTTTCCACGCACTGTCTGGAGTGAATTGCATAGCGCCTGATTCCACGAGAGGTTAAATAATCTACACTGCGATGATAATGAGAATAGTTTTTATCAGCAATAATAAAAATGTGACGGGATGTTGTTAATCGTATTAATTTGCGGTCTGCTTGACCTTGCTCAATATTTGCGAAATTGAGGTGAAAATAAAAAGAAGGCTATTTGTTAATGAGGTGATAATTCGTGGTTTAAATATGGATACAACATATTTATTTAATTCCCTGCGGCCTGCTTGCCGGGCGGCACTGCGTTTGCCCGGCCTACAAAACCGTAGGCCCGGTAAGCGTCGCGCCACCGGGCATTTACAGCATTAGCGTTTCTTACCCATCGCCGCTGCCAGCGCATCCATCATCGCGCTGTTGCCTGCTGGCTGAGCGTCACGTCCGCGTGGCTTCGCGGCTTTCGCTGCCGGACGCTGCTGTTCACGGCCTCCGCCATTACCGCCACGGCGCGCGTTAGTGTCGCCCGGCTGCTCGTCCAGACGCATGGTCAGGGCGATACGCTTGCGCTGGAGATCCACTTCCAGCACTTTCACCTTCACGATGTCGCCCGCTTTGACCACGGTGTGCGGATCTTCAACGAACTTGTCGGCGAGGGAAGAGATATGCACCAGACCGTCCTGATGCACGCCGATATCCACAAACGCGCCAAAGTTGGTGACGTTGGTTACCGCCCCTTCCAGCACCATGCCCGGCAGCAGGTCGTTCATGGTTTCCACGCCGTCAGCAAAGGTTGCGGTTTTAAACTCAGGACGCGGATCGCGGCCCGGTTTTTCCAGCTCTTTGATGATGTCAGTGACCGTCGGCACGCCGAACTGTTCGTCGGTGAAATCCACCGCTTTCAGGTTACGCAGCGCGCTGCTGTCGCCCATCAGGTCTTTCAGCGCCTGCCGGGTGGCGGCCAGGATACGCTCGACAACCGGATAGGCTTCCGGGTGAACGGTAGAGGCATCCAGCGGGTTATCGCCGTGGTTGATGCGCAGGAAGCCCGCGCACTGTTCAAATGCTTTCGGCCCCAGACGGCTCACCTTCAGCAGCTGCTGGCGGTTCTGGAACTGACCGTTCTCATCACGCCAGGCGACGATATTCTGCGCCATCATACGGGTCAGGCCCGCCACGCGAGTCAGCAGAGGCACGGAAGCGGTGTTCAGGTCCACGCCGACGGCGTTAACGCAGTCTTCCACCACCGCATCCAGCTTGCGCGCCAGCTGCGTCTGGCTGACGTCGTGCTGATACTGGCCCACGCCGATGGATTTCGGGTCAATCTTCACCAGCTCCGCCAGCGGATCCTGCAAACGACGGGCGATAGAGACCGCGCCGCGCAGGGAAACGTCCAGATCCGGGAACTCCTGCGCTGCCAGCTCAGAGGCGGAGTAGACCGATGCCCCCGCTTCGCTGACGATCACTTTCTGCGCCGTCACTTTCGGGAACTGCTTCTGCACGTCGAGATAGAAACGTTCGGTTTCGCGGGACGCCGTACCGTTACCGATGGCAACCAGCTCCACGTTGTACTTCTCGCACAGCGCGGCGACGACGACAGCCGCTTTCGCTGCCTGACCGGTGTGCGGGTAAATAGTGTCGGTGGCGACAAGCTTGCCGGTGCCGTCAACCACGGCCACCTTCACGCCGGTACGCAGACCCGGATCGAGACCCATGGTGGCGCGCAGGCCAGCTGGCGCCGCCATCAGCAGGTCGTGCAGGTTACGGGCGAAGACATTGATCGCTTCGTCTTCGGCGCGCTCGCGCACGGTGCCCATCAGCTCGGTTTCGAGGTGCATCAGCACCTTGATGCGCCAGGTCCAGCTCACCACGCCTTTGCGCCAGCTGTCCGCCGGGGCGTTGTTCAGGCGCAGACCGAGATGGTCGATAATGATCTGCTCGCAGTGACTCTCTTTTGGCGGCTCGTCAAACTGCGGATCGGCATTCAGGGAGAGTTGCAGCACGCCTTCGTTACGGCCGCGGAACATCGCCAGCGCGCGGTGAGACGGCGCGGTAGAAATGGGTTCGTGGTGATCGAAGTAGTCGCGGAATTTCGCGCCTTCTTCCTCTTTGCCGGACACCACGGTGGAGACGATATGCGCGTTCTTCCACAGGTAATCACGCACTTTGGCCAACAGCGCCGCGTCTTCGGCGAAGCGCTCCATCAGAATATAGCGCGCGCCGTCCAGCGCGGCTTTGGTGTCCGCTACGCCTTTATCGGCGTCGATAAATTTGGCGGCTTCGGTTTCCGGATCGTGGGACGGCTCGTTCCACAGCAGATCGGCCAGTGGCTCAAGGCCGGCTTCGATCGCAATCTGCCCGCGCGTGCGGCGCTTCGGTTTGTACGGCAGATAGAGGTCTTCGAGTTCGGTTTTACTCAGGGTACCGTTAATGGCTTTTTCCAGGTCACTGGTCAGCTTGCCCTGCTCGCCGATAGATTTGAGGATCGCCTGACGTCGGTCTTCCAGCTCGCGCAGATAGCCCAGACGGGTCTCCAGGTTTCGCAGCTGCGTGTCATCCAGACCGCCGGTGACTTCCTTACGATAACGTGCAATAAACGGCACGGTGTTCCCTTCATCAAGCAGGCGAACGGCAGCTTCTACCTGTTCGGCTCTGGCCTGAAGTTCACCCGCAATAATGCGGCAGAGCGACTCTTTCATCATGGTCAGTTCATCTTGTGGATCGAAAATCAGGGGGATAGTTATACGGGCTGACACTAAAAAATGCCAGCCGGGGAGGGCGCTCTCGGACTATTTAACATACTCGATTTCGTTGACGTACCAGCTTGCTTCACCTGCGGGCGTCTGGACAACGGCTAAATCGCCCACCTCTTTTTTTAGCAGGGCGCGGGCCATGGGTGAATCGATAGAAATGTAATCCTTACGACCGAAAATTTCATCGTAGCCGACGATACGAAAACGCAGGGTGTCGCCGCTGTCGTTTTCAATTTCGACCCACGCGCCGAAGAACACTTTACCTTCCTGCTGCGGGGAGTAATCGACAATTTTGAGATTCTCGAGGCACTTCGTCAGGTAGCGTACCCGGCGATCGATTTCTCGCAGCCGCTTTTTATTGTACTGGTAGTCCGCATTCTCGCTGCGGTCGCCCAGGCTTGCTGCCCAGGTGACTTTCTTGGTCACTTCCGGACGCTCTTCGCGCCACAGGTAATCCATCTCTTTTTTGAGTTTCTCGTACCCTTCACGGGTGATCAGAGGCGTTTTCATGGTGCAGCCTTTAATGCCGGTTAACTGTCTTTGCGCACAATACGTAGCGCACAGTGTAACAGACAAGATTAATAATGATTTATGTGATGAAATGAACAGATAAGCTGCTGTTAAATATGCTTTGTAACAATTTCGTCTAGAATTTATACCAGAATTTGCTGGTCGAACCCGTGCACTTTTTTAGAATACGCTGTTCCAGGCTTATCCGAACCTTTGGGAGTACACACAATGCAAGAGAACTACAAAATTCTGGTCGTAGATGACGACATGCGCCTGCGTGCGCTGCTGGAACGTTATCTGACCGAGCAGGGCTTCCAGGTTCGTAGCGTCGCGAACGCGGAACAGATGGATCGTCTGCTGACGCGTGAATCTTTCCACCTGATGGTGTTGGACCTGATGCTGCCTGGCGAAGACGGGCTCTCTATTTGCCGCCGTCTGCGCAGCCAGAGCAACCCGATGCCGATCATCATGGTGACGGCGAAGGGTGAAGAAGTTGACCGTATCGTCGGCCTTGAGATTGGCGCTGATGACTACATTCCAAAGCCGTTTAACCCGCGTGAACTGCTGGCGCGTATTCGCGCCGTGCTGCGTCGTCAGGCGAACGAACTGCCGGGCGCGCCGTCTCAGGAAGAGGCCGTCATTGCATTCGGTAAGTTCAAGCTGAACCTCGGCACCCGTGAGATGTTCCGTG
Source organism: Enterobacter cloacae complex sp. IR5403 (assembly GCF_049238705.1). Lineage (NCBI taxonomy): Bacteria > Pseudomonadati > Pseudomonadota > Gammaproteobacteria > Enterobacterales > Enterobacteriaceae > Enterobacter > Enterobacter cloacae complex sp. IR5403. Next base: position 134,794 of record NZ_JBMKHP010000012.1, read on the forward strand.
AAGATGAGCCAATGCCGCTCACCAGCGGCGAGTTCGCAGTGCTGAAAGCGCTGGTCAGCCACCCGCGTGAGCCGCTCTCCCGTGACAAGCTGATGAACCTGGCGCGTGGTCGTGAATACTCCGCGATGGAGCGTTCTATCGACGTGCAGATCTCTCGTCTGCGCCGTATGGTGGAAGAAGATCCGGCGCATCCTCGTTATATTCAGACCGTGTGGGGTCTGGGCTACGTGTTTGTCCCGGACGGCTCTAAAGCATGAGGCGAATGCGCTTCTCGCCGCGAAGTTCGTTTGCCCGCACGCTGTTATTGATCGTCACCCTGCTATTCGTCAGCCTGGTGACAACCTACCTGGTGGTGCTGAACTTTGCAATCCTGCCGAGCCTTCAGCAGTTTAATAAGGTGCTGGCATACGAAGTGCGTATGCTGATGACCGACAAACTGCAACTGGAGGACGGCACGCAGTTGGTTGTTCCCCCGGCGTTCCGTCGGGAAATCTACCGTGAGCTGGGCATTTCTCTCTACTCGAACGAAGCGGCGGAAGATGCCGGCCTGCGCTGGGCGCAGCACTATGAATTCCTCAGTCAGCAGATGGCGCAGCAGCTTGGCGGCCCGACGGAAGTGCGCGTTGAGGTCAATAAAAGCTCGCCGGTTGTCTGGCTGAAAACCTGGCTGTCACCCAACATTTGGGTGCGTGTTCCGCTCACCGAGATTCATCAGGGCGACTTCTCGCCGCTGTTCCGATACACCCTGGCGATCATGCTGCTGGCCATCGGCGGCGCATGGCTGTTTATTCGTATCCAGAACCGACCGCTGGTCGACCTGGAGCATGCGGCATTGCAGGTCGGTAAAGGTATTATCCCACCGCCGCTGCGCGAGTATGGCGCATCGGAAGTGCGCTCGGTAACGCGTGCGTTTAACCACATGGCGGCAGGCGTTAAACAGCTGGCGGACGACCGTACGCTGCTGATGGCAGGGGTCAGCCATGACCTTCGCACCCCGCTGACGCGTATCCGGCTGGCAACAGAGATGATGGGCGAGCAGGATGGTTATCTTGCAGAGTCCATCAACAAGGATATCGAAGAGTGTAACGCTATCATCGAGCAGTTTATCGACTACCTGCGCACCGGGCAGGAGATGCCGATGGAGATGGCGGATCTGAACGCGGTTCTGGGCGAAGTGGTTGCCGCCGAAAGCGGCTACGAACGTGAAATTGCGACCGACCTTCAGGCAGGCGAGATTCAGGTACGTATGCACCCGCTCTCCATTAAACGCGCGGTGGCGAATATGGTGGTTAACGCGGCGCGCTACGGCAACGGCTGGATCAAAGTCAGCAGCGGTACGGAACTCAACCGCGCCTGGTTCCAGGTGGAAGACGATGGTCCGGGCATCAAGCCTGAGCAGCGTAAGCACCTGTTCCAGCCATTTGTGCGCGGCGACAGCGCGCGCAGCACCAGCGGAACCGGCTTAGGCCTGGCGATTGTGCAGCGTATTGTTGATAACCATAACGGACTGCTGGAAATTGGCACCAGCGAGCGGGGCGGTTTGAGCATTCGTGCGTGGTTACCGGTGCCGGTTTTACGGGGGCAGGTGAAAGAGAGTTAGAAAAAAGGGTGGGGCCTGATGCCCTCACCCCGGCCCTCTCCCACAGGGAGAGGGAGAAAACATTAAAAAAGGCAACTTTCGTTGCCTTTTTGCTTTTACCTTGGTCCCGCACTCACCAGCGCAGCACCGGCCGGTGTGTCGGTATACTTCTCGAAGTTTTCGATAAACAGTTTCGCCAGCGATTCAGCCTTCTCACGCCACTGTTCCGGTGAACCGTAGGTGTTACGCGGATCCAGGATACGCGTATCCACGCCAGGCAGCGCTGTTGGGATCGCCAGATCGAACATCGGCAGCGTAAAGGTCTCGGCGTTATCCAGCGAACCATCCAGAATCGCGTCGATGATGGCGCGCGTATCTTTGATGGAGATACGTTTGCCCGTACCGTTCCAGCCGGTGTTCACCAGGTACGCCTGTGCGCCGGATGCCTGCATGCGTTTCACCAGCACTTCCGCGTACTGCGTTGGGTGCAGCGACAGGAACGCCGCGCCGAAGCAGGCGGAGAAGGTTGGGGTTGGCTCGGTCACACCGCGCTCGGTACCCGCCAGTTTAGCGGTAAAGCCGGAGAGGAAATGGTACTGCGTCTGGCTGGCGGTCAGGCGGGAAACCGGTGGCAGCACGCCGAACGCATCCGCGGTCAGGAAAATCACCTTCGTGGCATGACCCGCCTTCGACACCGGCTTGACGATGTTCTCGATGTGGTAGATCGGGTAAGAGACGCGGGTGTTTTCCGTTTTCGAGGCATCGTCGAAGTCGATAGAGCCATCGGCACGCACGGTGACGTTTTCCAGAAGCGCATCGCGGCGAATCGCGTGGTAGATATCCGGCTCTGCCTCTTCCGACAGGCGAATGGTCTTCGCGTAGCAGCCGCCTTCAAAGTTAAACACGCCGTCATCATCCCAGCCGTGTTCATCGTCGCCAATCAGACGACGTTTTGGATCGGTGGACAGCGTTGTTTTACCGGTGCCGGAAAGGCCGAAGAACACTGCTACATCGCCTTTTTCCCCGACGTTCGCCGAGCAGTGCATGGAGGCGATACCGCGCAGCGGCAGCAGGTAGTTCATGACCGAGAACATCCCTTTCTTCATTTCGCCGCCGTACCAGGTACCGCCGATCAGCTGGATACGCTCGGTCAGGTTGAAGGCGATAAAGTTTTCGGAGTTCAGACCCTGCTCTTTCCACTGCGGGTTGGTGCATTTCGCGCCGTTCATCACGATAAAGTCAGGGGTGAAGTCTTGCAGTTCTTCATCGGTCGGACGAATGAACATGTTCTTCACGAAATGCGCCTGCCAGGCCACTTCGGTGATAAACCGTACGGAGAGACGGGTGTCGGCGTTAGCGCCGCAGAATGCATCAATAATAAACAGACGTTTGCCGGAAAGCTGATGGGTGACAAGTCCTTTCAGATGCTGCCAGGTTTCCGGGGAGAGCGGTTTGTTATCGTTCTTCCCTTTGCCCTTATCAGCCCACCACAGCGTATCGCGGGTGGTGTCGTCTCGGACGATATACTTATCTTTCGGCGAACGACCGGTAAAAATACCCGTATCGACGGCGATAGCACCCAGGTTCGTCAACACACCGCGCTCGTATCCTTCCAGTGCCGGATTGAGCTCTTCCTGATACAGCGTATCGTAATCGGGGTTGTAGACCACTTCCTGGACGTCGTGAATACCATAAGCCTTGAGATCTTGCGGGGTTAAACCATTAACACGCATATCACTGCTCCTTAGCCAATATGTACTGCCTGAAATTGTAGGGTTTTTCTGGGGATGTTAACCGCGACGGGGCTCATAGATTTACGTATCTGGTCAAAACCCTTACTAACGGAAAACGCTGCGACTCCAGTCACAGGGCGGGCAGATTATCGCAGGAATCGCTTTTTGGATGGGGAAAATGTTCTTAAAAGGTTAATCTCTGGTGAATTTATCCAGAGGAATGTGAATGTAATCGCATACATGTAAGAAAATTACGTAAGGGTTACATTGGGAAAACGATTCAGGTCTCTTGGGTCAGCTATTTTCAGAGTTTGAGGTGGGGGCCAGAGTTTTGCTTTGATGAGACAATAGATTTTTCATGAACAAGGGATGAGAAATGGAAAACCGTGAGACGTTATCCCCTTCAACGCGCGTAGCCGTCGTGCTGGCGGGGGCTCTACAGGGCGTAATTTGCTATGTAATTACGTGGTATATCGAGTACGCAAAATTGCCATCGGATACGCTGTGGCTGATGTGTGTAGTACCTGCCACCGTGGTAATGACAACCACATTGTCGCTTGCCATGACGTCATTCAGAAAGCCATTTTTGTGGCTGTCACTCGGGATGATTGGCGCGGCAGTCGCGGGGATGGGCGGCTGGCTTAAGTGGAGCGTTGCGGGGCTGGACAACTGGGATACCAGAAATGCGGTGCTCCTTTTCGGTTTTCATCTGCTCCTGATGACGCTTCTCCTGTTGCCATGGCTTCAGCGACGCCTTGAGACCGCACCGACGGACGCTTTCTACCGCGATTTCAACGATAAAAACTGGCATAACGCGCTGACATTTCTTCTTGTTTTTGTCTCGAATGGGCTGTTCTGGCTGGTGCTTTTCCTCTGGACTGAGCTTTTTAAACTCATTGGCATCTCTTTTTTTGATCGGCTTTTCTTTAATTCTGACTGGTTTATTTCAGTGGCGATTGGCGTGGTTTCAGCCAGCGCGGCAGTACTTGCGCGTATGCAGGTTCGGCTGATTCTGGCATTGCAAAATCTCCTTACGCTTATCGCGACAGGTTTGCTTCCACTGATGGCTGCGCTGGCGCTGCTCTTTATAGGCATATTGCCCTTCGTTGGCTTAGAGGCTGTTTCAGCACGGATCTCGGCTGCGGGCTTGCTGACGACGCTGGCGTTGTTGCTGTTATTGCTGGTGACTGTCGTATGGCACCCACAACGTCAAAAGCTGCCTTACTTCTCTCCCCTGCGAGGAATGATTCATCTTGCCGTGATTATCGCTCCTGCGTATCCCGTCCTGGCGGGCTGGGCGCTCTGGCTGCGCATCGCACAGTATGGCTGGTCACCGGAGCGTCTGTACGGTGTGCTGATTACGATAGTGGCGCTGGTCTGGACGGTAGGATTCTGTCTTAGCGTACTTTTTTACCGTCGGGATCCGCAAAGGCTCCAGGCTCATATCACTCCGACTACCGGATTACTGGCGCTGATTTTCCTGGTGTTGGTCCATACACCGGTGCTTGATCCCTGGCGTATCAGCGTTGAAAGCCATATGGCGCGTTATCAGGATGGCAGAATAAACGCAGACCAGGTAAGCCTGTATATGCTCAGCAATACCGGACGAAAGGGGCGAGAGGCGATGCAAATGCTGCAAAACGATCCACAGTTTAACTCAAACCCAAAACGCCAGCGTGAAATAAATGGTCTTCTCTCCGGGAACGCTGGCGGAGCAGGTAAGATGACCGCCGCGATGCTGGAAAAACAGATCCAGCTCGCACCGGGAATGGCTCGTCCTGATAAGGCATTGTGGCAAGCCATGCTCAGCAATCAGTATCGCTTTGAGAGCTGCGATAGCGCCCAGAGTAACTGTTTACTCATGCCGCTGGATCTTAACAGCGACGGCAAGCCGGAAGCCGTGCTATTTCAATTTACCGATCGCAGGATCGTGGCTTACACACAAACCAACACGGGCTGGAGGATCGCCGGGGACGCGTGGAAAATGCCGGAGGCATTGACCAGAGAAGAACTTGACCGCGCATTAAGGCAGAGGAAAGTGAAATCTGTCGTGAAGCCCTGGGCGGATATTGAGATTTTTGGGGAGCGTGTCGATATGAGCTACGACAGTTACAATAATGCGCAGTGGCGTTAGTGCTTTTTCTTGCCGGGTGGCGCTACTGTATGACCGGATACATAGGTGACAGATCAGACCGGGAACATAGGTAACACTTTTCAGTCTATCCGGAGCACACTCTGGGTTTTTCGGTCGTAGTACGCAAGCGTTA
>NZ_JBMKHP010000013.1:0-120863 GCF_049238705.1 Enterobacter cloacae complex sp. IR5403
GAAAGAGATCCCAGTGAAGCGTACCTCCGGCGGGAAGGCGCGGACCATTACGTACGGTACGGCGCCAACGACGCCCACGCACAACCCGACGACACCGTACAGCAGGACCAGCTGTTCAGGATGGGTGCCCGCAAGATGATAAAATGCCCAGCTCGACGCGGCCAGAAGCAGACTGCCGACAATAAAGGTCGCGCTTGCGCCGAAACGATCCGCCGCCAGCCCGGCGGCCAGACAGCCAAAGCAGAGCATAATTGTCGCGATACTGTTCGCCTGTAACGTCACGGCAGGCGCAAAACCGTACTGTTTTTGCAGCCAGACCGGCGACATCAAAATGACCACCACGATACCCGCAGACAGCAGCCAGGTCAGAAGCATCGACACCACTACCGCTTTTTTATGCCGCACCACCACGGTTTTCACCGGCAGTTCTTGCGCCAGCGCCTTCCGCTGCTGCATTTCCAGAAATATTGGCGTCTCCTGCAACCAGCGTCGCAGGTACATTGCCACCAGCCCGAACGCCCCGCCCAGCAGGAACGGAATGCGCCAGCCCCAGTCGTGAACGGCCTGTTGCGTCATGCTGGTATTGATGATGGTTGCAACCACGGAGCCAAGCAGGATCCCGATCGTCAGCCCTGCGGTCAGCGTTCCGCACGCAATGCCGATGCGGCGCACCGGGACGTGCTCAGCGACAAACACCCAGGCGCCAGGCACTTCCCCGCCGATGGCCGCGCCCTGGAGAATACGCATCAGCAGCAGCAATAACGGGGCGATAATGCCCATCGACTCATAGGTAGGCAAAAGACCAATCGCCAGCGTCGGCACGGCCATCAGCAGGATGCTGAGGGTAAACATCTTCTTGCGCCCAACCAGATCGCCAAAATGCGCCATAACAATGCCGCCCAGCGGACGCGCCAGATACCCGGCAGCGAAAATGCCGAAGGTTTGCACCTGACGCAGCCATTCCGGTATATCCGCCGGGAAAAACAGCGCCCCCACAACGGCGGCGAAGAAGACAAAGATGATGAAGTCGTAAAACTCCAGCGCGCCGCCCAGGGCAGCGAGCGTGAGGGTTTTGTAGTCCTGTCGATTCAGAGGTCGGGTGTTATGTGACATAGCGAACCATTGTGCATGTGTTGTGGATTATTTTTTACAGCAATCGTAAAGAAAAAATTACTATATCGTAAATCCATTTACACGCTACTGCGGCTGGCGCTAATGTCACATTTTAATCATTTTCAGGAGATTGTTTCGCGGCGAGCGCTTTTAGGGCGAAATGCTGCTACCACGTTGCCGTCAGTTTCCACATACGGACCGTCAAGCAACTGTATACAATACGGTACACTTGCAAAAATACCGTTAACGATAACGCTGCCGTCTTCCGCTTTAAGCCCTTCGAGGGTCTCTTTGATCGACTTCGGCTGGCCCGGCAGATTCAGGATCAGCGCCTGTTTGCGGATCACCCCGACCTGACGGGAAAGGATGGCCGTCGGGACAAAGTGTAGACTGATCTGGCGCATCTGTTCACCGAAGCCCGGCATTTCACGATCGGCGATAGCCAGCGTCGCGTCCGGCGTCACATCGCGGCGCGCGGGGCCGGTGCCGCCCGTCGTCAGCACAAGGTGGCAGCTCATCTCATCCACCAGTTCACACAGGGTTTGCTCGATGATCGGCTGCTCGTCCGGGATCAGGCGAGTCTGGATCTCAAACGGGGTAGTGAGCGCGCTGCCCAGCCACGCTTCCAGAGCAGGGATGCCTTTATCCTGATAAACACCGCTGGAGGCGCGGTCAGAAATCGACACTAAGCCGATGCGTAAGGTATTCATATCCATTCCATTCAAAAAGTACTGATTAAAGGGAATGATACACGCAGAGAGAAAATTCAGACAGAGGCGGGGGAAAGACGCGTGACCGGGAACCCGGTCACGCAGAATGATTACAGCAGGTCGCCGATCATTTTTTCCAGTTTTTCCTGGTCGATAGCAAACTTACGGATACCGTCCGCCAGTTTATCTACCGCCATTGGATCCTGGTTGTGCTGCCACAGGAACTCGGACTCGGTGATGCGCTCAGGGCGTGCTTTCACTTCGCCGGTGTAGGACAGTTTACGCTCGATAGCACCTTCGCTTTCTGCCAGCTCTTTCAGCAGCGCAGGAGCGATGGTCAGGCGGTCACAGCCAGCCAGCTCGATGATTTCGCCGACGTTACGGAAGCTTGCGCCCATAACAACGGTCTCATAGCCGTGCTGTTTGTAGTATTCGTAGATTTCAGTCACAGAAATCACGCCTGGATCTTCAGACGCCGCGTACTCTTTCTTGTCGGTGTTGGCTTTGTACCAGTCCAGAATACGGCCCACGAACGGAGAAATCAGGTATACGCCAGCTTCGGCACATGCACGTGCCTGCGCGAAGGAGAACAGCAGAGTCAGGTTACAGTTGATGCCTTCTTTTTCCAGCTGCTCAGCGGCGCGGATGCCCTGCCAGGTAGAGGCCAGTTTGATCAGGATACGGTCGTTGCTGATGCCCGCATCGTTGTACAGCTTGATCAGGCGTTTTGCTTTGGCGATAGAGGCTTCGGTGTCGTAGGACAGGCGAGCATCAACTTCGGTTGAGATACGGCCAGGAACGAGCTTCAGGATTTCCAGACCGATGTTCACTGCCAGTTTGTCAGTGGCATCCACAACCTGCTGCGCGCGGTCATTGCTCTGTGCTTTTGCCCAGGTCACCGCCTCGTCGATCAGTTTGCGATACTCAGGGATCTGCGCGGCGTTAAGGATCAGAGAAGGGTTGGTTGTGGCATCCTGCGGCTGGTACAGCTTCATTGCCGCGATATCTCCGGTGTCAGCGACGACAGTGGTGAACTGACGAAGGGAGGTCAATTTATCCGTCATGATAGTGTTTCTCTTTTAACGTGCCCTGGATAATTCACACTACCGACAGCTTGCCAGCAGCGGAAAAATGACAGGTTTACTTGTTAGGGGGATGTAACCGGTCTGCCCTGATGATAACACGAGTGAGAGGCAGCGCAACCGCAGACAGTGCGCTTAGGCAGAGTATGATAAACTCAGAATATTAACAGGCTGCTAAGTAACAGCATGCACAATCAGTGGTAGCGCTTACATATTCACTTTGGCATCAACAAGAGGGACGTTAGTGCCTGATTTCTTTTTCTTTATTAACGAAGTCCTCTGGGGTTCGATCATGATATACCTGCTTTCTGGAGCAGGTATCTGGTTTACGTGGCGCAGCGGTCTGATTCAGTTTCGCTATATCCGCAAATTTGGCAGAAGTCTGAAAAACAGCGTCACCCCACAGCCGGGCGGCCTGACCTCGTTTCAGGCGCTCTGTACCAGCCTGGCCGCACGCGTCGGCAGCGGTAACCTGGCCGGTGTCGCGCTGGCGATCGGCGCGGGCGGTCCGGGCGCGGTATTCTGGATGTGGGTGACGGCGATTATCGGTATGGCCACCTCCTTTGCTGAATGCTCGCTTGCCCAGCTCTACAAAGAAAAAGACGGCAAAGGTCAGTTTCGCGGCGGTCCCGCCTGGTATATGGCTCGCGGGCTGGGAATGCGCTGGATGGGCGTCCTGTTCTCGATCTTTTTGCTGATTGCCTATGGCCTTATTTTCAATACCGTTCAGGCAAATTCCGTCGCGCACGCGCTGCGCTTTGCCTTCAATTGTCCGGAGTGGCTGACGGGCGGCGCGCTTGCCCTTCTCACCCTGCTGACCATTGTGACCGGGCTCAAAGGGGTTGCCCGCCTGATGCAGTGGCTGGTTCCGCTGATGGCGCTGCTGTGGGTGTCCACCAGCCTGATGGTCTGCGCGATACATATTGACGAGGTGCCGAACGTTATCGTCACCATTTTCCAGAGCGCGTTCGGCTGGCGCGAAGCGGCTTCCGGCGCGCTGGGTTACACCCTTAGCCAGGCACTCACTGCGGGTTTTCAGCGGGGTATGTTCTCCAACGAAGCGGGAATGGGCTCCACGCCGAATGCCGCCGCAGCCGCCGCATCATGGCCTCCGCATCCCGCCGCGCAGGGCATTGTACAGATGATTGGCGTCTTCACAGACACCATTGTTATCTGCTCCGCCAGCGCGATGATCATGTTGCTGGCCGGTGCCGCTGAACAACCGTCCGGTAGTACGGCAGGCATTCATTGGGTACAACAGGCGCTGGTCTCCCTCGTCGGCGGCTGGGGCGCGGGCCTTGTCGCACTTGTCGTGGGACTTTTTGCCTTTAGTTCCATTGCGGTGAACTATATCTATGCCGAAAACAACCTTATCTTCCTGAAAGTCGATTCGCGTCTGGCCCGCAACGTCCTTCGCGCGGGTGTGCTGGGAATGGTTTTCGTCGGCTCCCTGCTCAGCATGCCGTTGGTCTGGCAAATAGCGGACGTCATTATGGCGCTGATGGCCATCACGAACCTGACGGCGATTTTGCTTCTTTCACCGGTTGTGGCGCTAATTGCGCGCGATTATCTGCGTCAGCGCAAGCTTGGCGTACAGCCCGTCTTTGACGCCTCACGCTATCCCGAAATCGAGTCACAAATTGCCCCTGGCACCTGGGATGATTTGCCGCGGCAATAACAGCTATCGATCAATTCAGGGCGATTTTTTGTTAAAGTCGCTCTAAATTTCCTGCAAGGACTGGATATGCTGATTCTGATTTCACCTGCCAAAACGCTCGACTACCAGAGCCCGCTCGCCACTGAGCGTTATACCCAGCCGGAATTGCTGGATTACTCGCAACAGCTGATCCACGAGGCGCGTAAGCTTTCGGCTCCGCAAATCGCTTCGCTGATGAGCATCAGCGATAAACTCGCCGACCTGAACGCCACCCGTTTTCATGAGTGGCAGCCTGACTTCACGCCCGCTAACGCCCGCCAGGCGCTGTTGGCCTTTAAAGGTGACGTCTACACTGGCCTGCAAGCAGAAACGTTTAGCGAAGCCGATTTCGATTTTGCCCAGCAGCATCTGCGCATGTTATCCGGCCTGTACGGGGTGCTGCGCCCGCTGGATCTGATGCAGCCGTATCGGCTGGAGATGGGTATCCGCCTGGAAAACGCCAAAGGCAAAGATCTGTACCAGTTCTGGGGCGATGTCATTACCGACAAGCTTAACGCGGCGCTGCAAGCCCAGGGGGACAACGTGGTGATCAACCTGGCCTCCGATGAGTACTTCAAATCGGTGAAGCCGAAAAAGCTGGATGCGGACATTATCAAGCCGGTGTTCCTCGACGAGAAAAACGGCAAATTTAAAGTGATCAGCTTCTACGCCAAAAAAGCGCGCGGTCTGATGAGCCGCTTCATCATTCAAAACCGCCTGACGAAGCCAGAGCAGCTCACCGGCTTTAACAGTGAAGGGTATTTCTTCGACGAGGCATCGTCAGGAAAAAACGAGCTGGTGTTTAAGCGTCACGAGCAATAAAAGACAACCCCGCCAGCTGGCGGGGTTTGTGTTAATGGTGCTTCCGGTCCGGGCCCGGGCGGCGCTCGTCATGACGGTGATGATCGTCACGATCGCGATGTTCATCGTGCGGACGCCAGTGGTTATCGCGCCAGTCATAGTGTGCTTTCCACCAGTCATGGTCGCGCCAGCGGCCGCCATCCCAGTAGTGCCCGTTATTATCCCGATCGCCAATTTGCAGTTTTACCGCGGGCACGAGGGTGATCTCAGCTGCCTGCACCACCATGGGAGCGACCAGCATCAGTGAAAGCGCGATAAGTGCAGGTTTCAGGGTAGACATAGGTGACTCCTTATTCTTCTTGCCCAACGTGGGCCGATGTAAGGAGAGTACGTGATGGGAACGGGGGATGTTATTCTCTGCAATCCTAAACGCTAAGTGACCGCATTTATTGGGAATTTCTGCTTTTTTCCTGCTGTTTTTCTCCTTAATTTCTCCATAAAAAAGCCGGGTGGCGCAGCGCTTACCCGGCCTACATTCTGAGCCGTTGTAGGCCCGGTAAGGCGTAGCCGCCACCGGGCAACAAACTTACGCTCGGGTCATCATCAGCTTACGCAGCGCGGCAAAGTCTGCGGGCAGTTCATGAGACAGCAGCGGCAGGTCGGCGCGCTCTGCCAGCTCTTTTGGCAGCGGCAGCGTTTCCCCCAGGATCGCTTCCACGCTCTCTTTGAACTTGGCCGGATGGGCGGTGCCGAGGAACAGGCCATACTCACCCGGTTGAAGCTGATCGCGCAGGGCACGATAGGCGATCGCCGCGTGCGGCTCAGAGGTATAGCCCACCGCTTTCAGCTCGCGCATGGTGGCTTTCGTGGTTTCGTCCGTCACCGCTGCGTAACCCAGATCGCCCAGACGCCAGACCTTACGGCGGAACAGCTCTTCCACACGCGGCCAGTTGTTAGGTTGTGACACATCCATCGCATTGGAGAGCGTGGCCTGCGTCGCGTTTGGCGCCCACTTCCCGTCTTTCAGGAAGCGTGGCACGGTGTCGTTGGCGTTGGTGGCGGCGATAAAGCGCTTCACCGGCAGGCCGAGGGATTTCGCCAGCAGGCCTGCCGTCAGGTCGCCGAAGTTGCCGCTTGGCACGGAAACCACCAGCTGATTGCGCGCCTCCTGCGGCAGCTGCGCCACCGCTTCGAAGTAGTAGCAGATCTGCGCCAGCAGACGGCTGATGTTGATGGAGTTGGCAGAGTTCAGCCCCAGCGCCGCCTTCAGCTCTTCGTCATCGAAGGCCTGCTTCACCAGCGCCTGACAGGCATCGAAATCGCCGTCGATCGCCACGGTTTCAATGTTGCCCCCAAGGGTGCAGAACAATTTTTCCTGAAGCGGGCTAATTTTGCCTTTCGGATAGAGGATCACCACGCGGACGTTTTTCAGGCCGTAGAACGCATGGGCCACCGCCGCACCGGTATCGCCTGAAGTCGCGGTCAGAATGGTCACCGGTTTGTCGCCGCTGATGTGGGTCAGCATCTGCGCCATAAAGCGACCGCCGAAATCTTTGAACGCCAGCGTCGGGCCGTGGAACAGCTCCAGACAACCAACGTCAGGCTCCACCTGCTTCACCGGCGCCGGGAAAGCAAACGCCGCACGCACGCGCTCTTCGAGCAGCTCCTGCGGGATTTCGTCGCCGATAAACGCAGACAGAATTTTGGTGCTGCGGGTGACAAAGTCCTGCTTCAGCAGCTCATCGATGTCGGTCAGTTGAAATTCCGGCAGGTCGTGGGGGAAGAACAGCCCCTGATTTTTGCCCAGCCCCTGCGTTACCGCCTGCGCAAAGCTGACCTGCTCGTTATGATCTTTAAGGTTGTAGAGTTTCATTCGTTATCCCAGTACTCGTGCGCCAGCCGTGTCCAGACGGCAGATATGAACAAAGCCTTCCTGATTTTGCAGGTAGTGTTTAGAGAGCCAGTCCGCCACGCGCTGCGCGGTGTCTGGCTTGTCGCATAAGGCGAACAGCGTCGGGCCGGAGCCGGAGATGCCGCACGCCTGTGCGCCGATATCCATGGATGCCTGTCGCGCTTCGTTAAAGCCCGGCAGCAGCTTCGTGCGATACGGCTCGGCAATAACGTCTTTCATCAGCTTCGCCGCCAGCTGCGGCTGACGGGTGTAGCAGGCGTGAATAAAGCCCGCCAGATGACGGCCGTGGGCGATACAGTCCTGACGACGATACTGCGCCGGCAGGATCGCACGCGCTTCGGCGGTAGAAACTTTAATACCCGGATAGGCCAGCACCCACAGCCACTCATCAAACCCTGGCACCTGCTGGCTGATGATGCCATTTTCTTCGATCATCAGCTGCATGCCGCCGAGGAAGCACGGCGCAACGTTATCGTAATGAATGCTACCGGAGATGCGCCCTTCCAGCTCGCCCATCAGCGCCAGCAGACGGCTGTTGTTCAGCGGCTTGCCGCAGTGCTCATTCATCGCCACCAGCGCGGCGACCACCGAGCAGGCGCTCGAGCCCAGCCCCGAACCAATCGGCATGCTCTTTTCCAGCGTCATGGCGACCGGCACGTTTTTGCCGATCTCCTGACAGAAGCGTTCCCAGCACTGATAAACGATATTCTCGCGCGGTTCAGACGGCAGCTTACTGGCGAAACGGCCGATGTTATTCAGGCTGAAGCGCTCTGCCGCCTCAACCGTAACCGTATCGCCCAGCAGCGAACCGTCCACCGGCGTTACCGCCGCGCCCAGCACGTCAAATCCGACGCTCATATTGGCGCTGGAAGCCGGGGCATATACTTTAACCATCTTAAACTCCTAACTTCCATGACAGGGTACGCAGCAGATCGGCAAACACGCCTGCCGCCGTCACATCATTCCCTGCGCCATAGCCGCGAAGCACCAGCGGCAGTGGCTGATAATAATGGCTGTAGAACGCCAGGGCGTTCTCGCCGTTTTTCACCTTGTACAGCGGATCGTTGCCATCCACTTCGGCAATCTTCACCCGGCAGACGCCATCTTCTTCAATGTTGCCAACATAGCGCAATACCTTACCTTCATCACGGGCTTTCGCAACGCGTGCGGCAAAGGCGGCGTCAAGCTGCGGCAACCTGGCCATAAAGGCGCTGACGTCACCGCTGTCATCAAATTCTGCTGGCAGCACCGGCTCAATCACGATATCCGAAAGCTCCAGCTCGCGGCCGGTTTCGCGCACCAGGATCAGCAGCTTACGCGCCACGTCCATACCGGAGAGGTCGTCACGCGGATCCGGCTCGGTGTAGCCCAGCTCGCGCGCGGCGCGGGTGGCTTCCGACAAGCTCATCCCTTCGTCCAGCTTGCCGAAGATAAACGACAGGGAGCCGGAGAGGATGCCGGAGAAACGCTGTAGTTCGTCGCCCGCGTTCAGCAGGTTTTGCAGGTTCTCGATGACCGGCAGGCCCGCGCCCACGTTGGTGTCATACAGAAACTTACGGCGCGACTTACTCGCCGCCAGCCGCAGCTGGTGATAGTAATCCATCGACGAGGTGTTGGCCTTTTTGTTCGGCGTCACCACGTGGAACCCTTCGCGCAGGAAATCCGCGTACTGATCGGCCACCGCCTGGCTGGAGGTACAGTCAACGATCACCGGGTTAAGCAGGTGATATTCTTTCACCAGGCGGATCAGGCGGCCCAGGTTAAATGGCTCTTTCGCCTCTTCCAGCTCCGCCTGCCAGTTTTCCAGATTCAGACCGTGGACGTTAGTCAGCAACGCTTTCGAGTTCGCAATGCCGCAGACGCGCAGATCGATATGTTTCTTCTTAAGCCACTCCTGCTGGCGCTTTACCTGCTCCAGCAGCGCGCCACCGACGCCGCCGACGCCCACCAGGAACAGCTCAATCACCTGGTCGGTGTTGAACAGCATCTGATGCACCACGCGCACGCCGGTAGTGGCGTCATCGTTATCCACAACAACGGAAATGGAACGCTCGGATGAGCCCTGGGCAATCGCCACGATATTGATATTAGCCCGAGCCAGCGCGGCAAAGAATTTGGCGGAGATACCGCGCAGGGTGCGCATTCCATCGCCGACCACAGAGATAATCGCCAGACGCTCCTGAATCGAGAGCGGCTCCAGCAGCTCTTCTTTCAGCTCCAGGTAGAACTCTTCTTCCAGCGCGCGACGGGCGCGCAGGCAATCGCCCTGCGGGACGCAGAAGCTGATGCTGTATTCGGAAGAAGACTGCGTGATCAGCACCACGGAGATCCCGTTGCGGGACATAGCGGCAAAAACGCGTGCCGCCATGCCGACCATCCCCTTCATCCCCGGGCCGGAGACGCTGAACATCGCCATATTGTTGAGGTTAGAAATGCCTTTCACCGGCAGGTCATCTTCATCCGCGCTGGCGCCAATCAGCGTGCCCGGCGCCTGGGGGTTACCGGTGTTTTTAATCAGGCAAGGGATCTGGAACTGGGCAATCGGGGAGATGGTACGCGGGTGAAGAACTTTAGCGCCGAAGTAGGAGAGCTCCATCGCTTCCTGGTACGACATCGACTTCAGCAGCCTGGCGTCCGGTACCTGGCGCGGATCGCAGGTATAAACGCCGTCGACGTCAGTCCAGATCTCACAACAGTCTGCGCGTAAACAGGCCGCCAGCACGGCAGCGGAGTAGTCAGAGCCGTTACGCCCCAGCACCACCAGTTCACCCTTCTCGTTCCCGGCGGTGAAGCCTGCCATCAGGATCATATGGTCAGACGGGATTTTGCTCGCCGCAATACGGCGTGTCGACTCGGCAATGTCGACGGTGGATTCAAGGTAGTGGCCCACAGCCAGCAGTTTTTCAACCGGATCGATGACCGTCACGTGGTGACCGCGCGCTTCCAGCACGCCTGCCATGATGGCGATAGAGAGTTTTTCACCCCGGCAAATCAGCGCCGCGTTGATGCTGTCCGGGCATTGGCCAAGCAGGCTGATACCGTGAAGAACGTGTTTAATCTGGGCAAATTCGAGTTCAACGGTGCTTTTCAGCTGCGCCAGCGGGAAACCAGGCTGGGCGTCGGCCAGCCCCTGAAGCAGATCGGCGAAGATACGCTCGGCGTCGCTGATGTTCGGCAGTGCATCCTGACCACCGATGGTTTTTTCAATCATCGCCACCAGGTGGTTCGTGATTTTGGCCGGGGCAGAGAGCACGGTGGCAACCTGCCCCTGCCTGGCGTTGCTTTCCAGGATATCGGCAACACGCAGAAAACGTTCTGCATTTGCCACTGACGTACCGCCGAACTTCAACACTCGCATGGTTCTACCTCATTTCCTTTAGCCGAAAAAAAAGCCCGCACTGTTCAGGTGCGGGCTTTTTTCTGTTTTTCCTGTACGCGTCAGCCCGCATCGTTACCTGTGGTAATGATGATGGTTGTAGTAATGGTGGTGATGCTGATGCGTTTCATGGATGTTGTGTACTCTGTCATTATTATCTGTCTGTGCTCTATTCTTTTAGGGTTAAAGGATCGAGCCCCTTAAGTCAATGAATTTTTAATTTGATCACAATTCGGGACATTCTCACGTCCCGCTGCGGGCAGATTTATTTTCATCGGAATACCCCAGATGCAACCCCAGACATCAGCAGGATCGGCCATAATAAAAACCTATGACACTATTTTACTCGGCTAATTTTTTTTCAATATCATGAAGCAATCGGTGCAGCATTGCCGTGTCGCGCTGTTCAAGACGCCCCAGGCGCTGCTGTAACCAGTCCACCATTTTTTGATCGTCAGCGACGCCCAACTGCTCAAGAAGCTTATCTGCACGAACACGCAGTGCCGCCAGCTGGTTTTCATCCGAAACTGTCGCCGGTGGCTGAGAAATTTGTATTAAGGATGCTAATTGATAGCAATAGACCATCACCGCCTGCCCCAGATTGAGTGACGGATAATCCGCCACCATTGGCGCGCCCGTCAGCACGTCAGCCAGCGCCAGCTCTTCGTTAGTCAGCCCGGAATCTTCTCGCCCAAACACCAGCGCGGCTTTCTCCAGCCACTGGCTTTTTTCTTCCAGCATCGGCACCAGTTCAGCAGGCGTGGCGTAATAGTGAAACTTCGCCCGGCTGCGCGCGGTCGTCGCGACGGTAAACGAAATATCGTGTAGTGCGTCGGCGAGCGTAGCGTAAGTGGTTATATTATCAAGAATATCACCCGAACCGTGCGCCACCCAGCGCGCAGCAGGCTCCAGATGTGCGGTGCTGTCCACAATACGCAAATCGGTAAAACCCATAGTCTTCATGGCACGCGCCGCAGCGCCAATATTTTCAGCTCTTGCTGGCGCCACCAGCACAATCGACAGATGCATTTACGTTCTCTTTTTAATCAGTTAGCAGGTAAAAATGTGATTCAGTTCAACATATTACGCAGCACGAATTTACAATTTTGCAACACAAATCACCGAAATAGCGTTTCACAACAATTAAAAAAAGCTAAACTATTTTGTGACTGAACAATCAGTTAGAATGTTAACAGAAGTCCATTATCCTTATGTTTTGTAATGATAATGACCATATGAATACTCTTTTCGGATTGGATTCGTACCGTTTATCAATCAATGTCCGCAACTAGTTGGTTTATTGAAAAATTGTGACAAAGGCTAGCATTCAGCTACGATGATTTCATCAAACTGTTAACGTGCTACAATTGAACTTGATATATGTCAACGAAGCGTAGTTTTATTGGGTGTCCGGTGTCACTTAGCCTGTTATGTTGCTGTTAAAATGGTTAGGATGACAGCCGTTTTTGACACTGTCGGGTCCAAAGGGAAAGTACCCACGACCAAGCTAATGATGTTGTTGACGTTGATGGAAAGTGCATCAAGAACGCAATTACGTACTTTAGTCACGTTAGGCCGATCATGTTAATTTGCGACATGCATCAGGCAGGTCAGGGACTTTTGTACTTCCTGTTTCGATTTAGTTGGCAATTTAGGTAGCAAACATGCAGACCCCGCACATTCTTATCGTTGAAGACGAGTTGGTAACACGCAACACGTTAAAGAGCATTTTCGAAGCAGAAGGCTACGATGTCTTTGAAGCGACCGATGGCGCAGAGATGCATCAGATCCTTTCTGAAAATGATATCAACCTGGTGATTATGGATATCAACCTGCCGGGCAAAAACGGGCTTCTTCTGGCGCGCGAACTGCGTGAACAGGCGAACGTCGCGTTGATGTTCCTGACAGGCCGTGACAACGAGGTTGATAAAATTCTTGGTCTGGAAATCGGCGCGGATGACTACATCACCAAGCCGTTCAACCCTCGCGAGTTAACCATTCGTGCACGCAACCTGCTGTCCCGCACCATGAATCTGGGTACGGTCAGTGAAGAGCGTCGTAGCGTCGACAGCTACAAATTCAACGGCTGGGAACTTGATATCAATAGCCGTTCGCTGATTAGCCCGAACGGTGAGCAGTACAAACTGCCGCGCAGTGAATTCCGCGCGATGCTGCACTTCTGCGAGAACCCGGGCAAGATTCAGTCTCGTGCAGAACTGCTGAAGAAAATGACCGGTCGTGAGCTGAAGCCACACGATCGTACCGTTGACGTAACCATCCGTCGTATTCGTAAACATTTCGAATCTACGCCTGATACGCCGGAAATCATCGCCACGATCCATGGTGAAGGCTATCGTTTCTGCGGTGACCTCCAGGAGTAATTCTCCCGTCACGCAGTAAAAAACGGCGCTTTTGCGCCGTTTTTTTTATCAATGCCACGGCATAATCGGCACCGCGCTAATCGCGTTTTTCGGTGAGCCTTCCACGACTTTGTCCGAGTAGGCCAGATAAGCCAGGGTGTTACGCTTCGCGTCATAAAAACGGACCACCTGTAGCTTTTTGAACACCAGCGAGGTCCGTTTCTGGAATACGACATCGCCCTGCGCTTTGCCGTTTTTGATTTTGTCACTCAATTCCACCGGACCAACCTGCTGGCAGGAGATGGCCGCGTCAGACGTGTCTTCAGCCAGCCCCAGGCCGCCTTTAATCCCGCCGGTCTTCGCCCGGCTGACATAGCAGGTGACGTTTTTAACGTCCGGATCGTCAAAGGCTTCCACCACAATTTTGTGGTCCGGCCCAAACATTTTAAACACGGTATCCACGGAACCAATTTGCTCCGCCTGCGCCACGCGCCCTGCCATCAGCGCCAGTGCTGCAAAGACTAAAACCTTGTATTTCATATTGTTACCATTCATAAAAAATTACGCTGAGCGATTATTCAACAGGTTAGATAAAAATGTAGCAAGATCACAGGATTAGAATATATCCGCACATAAATCACCACAAAAAGCATTTATGCGCAAAAAAAACACTGAATGCTAAAACGTCAGAAAATGCTATTATCCGCTAACCTGTAAACAGGCACCTGCGGCAGTTTTAAGGATGAGGATAGTATATGGATCAGGCTGGAATTATTCGCGACCTGCTCACCTGGCTGGAAGGTCATCTCGACCAGCCTTTGTCACTGGATAATGTGGCGGCAAAAGCAGGCTATTCCAAGTGGCATCTGCAAAGGATGTTCAAGGATGTCACCGGTCATGCTATCGGTGCCTATATTCGCGCTCGTCGTTTATCAAAGTCTGCTGTTGCGTTGCGCCTGACCGCGCGACCAATCCTGGATATTGCCCTGCAATATCGTTTCGATTCGCAGCAAACCTTCACCCGCGCCTTTAAAAAACAGTTCTCGTTAACGCCAGCGCTTTATCGCCGCTCGCCGGACTGGAGCTCCTTTGGTATGCGTCCGCCGCTGCGTCTGGGCGAGTTCGCGATGCCAAAATATGAAATCATCTCCCTGCCGGAAACGCACCTGGTCGGCACCACGCAGAGCTACTCCTGCTCCCTGGAGCAGATCTCCGAGTTCCGCCATCAGATGCGCGTTCAGTTCTGGCGCGAATTTTTAAGCCACGCTCCGGCGATCCCGCCGATTCTGTATGGTTTGAACGAAACGCATCCAAGCCAGGAAAAAGATGACGAGCAGGAGGTGTTCTATACCACGGCGCTGACGCCTGACATGGCGAACGGTTACATTCATGGCTCGAAGCCTGTCGTGCTGGAAGGCGGCGAGTATGTGATGTTCTCATACGAAGGTTTAGGAACGGGCGTTCAGGAGTTCATCCTGACCGTTTACGGGACCTGCATGCCGATGCTGAATCTGAATCGCCGTAAAGGTCAGGACATTGAGCGCTACTATCCGGCGCAAGATGCTAAACCGGAAGAAGGCCCTATCAATCTGCGTATGGAATTCCTGATTCCGGTACGTCGTTAACGCTGCAATTCGTCCAGTGCAGGGGCATCAAGATGCGAAATGTCCCCTGCCATCTCAACCACCCACCCCGATGCCAGCCAGGCACTTTCCTGATAGTCGATACGGGAAATGGAGCAGTTGCGCAGACGCAAACGACGCTCGGCGTAAGCCGGCAGTCCCAGAATGGTGCTTACCAGACAACCCAGCGCGATACCGTGGCTCACCAGCAGCGGTCGGCTACCTGCCGGGAGTTTCAGGCACTCGGCCAGCGCGGCATGCATGCGCACGCTCAGCTCCTGCATGGATTCCCCCTCAGGGATGCGACCATCTTCAGTGCCGTTCACCAGCGTGCGACGCCAGCCTTCTTCGGTTTCCGTCAGCGTATCGATAGGACGTTTTTCCAGCACCCCCATATCCAGCTCGCGCAGGCGCGGTTCGAGGATCACGTCGCAGCCACAGGCATCGGCGATGATGCGTGCCGTCTGCTGCGTGCGGCCTAAATCACTGGAGATGACGTGAGTGATACCCAGCGTTCTGGCGCGCTCTGCCACCTGCCACGCTTGCTGCACACCTTTGTCGGTGAGAGGACTGTCTGACTGGCCTTGAATACGTCGCTCGGCGTTCCACTGCGTTTCACCGTGGCGAACAAGGTATACCTGTAACATGCTTTTTTTCCGTTATACTGCGATGATTTTTTTAAATCGAGCTTAATTATGCACCATGTTGTCTCTGCTACCACCAATCCTGCCAAAATTCAGGCAATTCTAAGGGCATTTGAAGAGATCTTCGGCGAAGGATCCTGCCATATTGACGCCGTCGGCGTCGAGAGCGGTGTGCCGGAACAGCCGTTTGGCAGCGAGGAAACACGCGCTGGCGCACGAAATCGCGTGGCGAATGCGAAAGCCGCCGCGCCAGACGCTGACTTCTGGGTCGCGATTGAAGCAGGTATCGACGAAGGGGCGACCTTCAGCTGGGTTGTCATTGAAAGCCGTGAGCAGCGCGGCGAAGCGCGTTCAGCCACGCTGCCGCTACCGGAAGTCATACTGGAGAAAGTCCGCGCGGGTGAGGCGCTGGGGCCGGTAATGTCGCACTACACCGGCATTGATGAAATTGGTCGTAAAGAGGGGGCGATTGGCGTCTTTACGGGTGGCAAGCTTACGCGTTCAGGCGTTTACCACCAGGCCGTTATTCTGGCGTTAAGTCCTTTTCATAACGCGATTTATCGTTAAGTTTGTAGGCCGGATAAGCCGAAGCCGTCATCCGGCGTTTTTCAGCAATACCGCTTCCAGCCACTGACGCAGTTCAACCGGCGCCGACTTCAGGCTGTTTGAACCCCGGGTGATGGTCGCGATACCCGCGCCCAGCTCGTTTTTCAGCTCGCGCTGGCTCATTTCGCCGCGCAGCAGTTCCTCAATAATGCGTACCCGCGTGCCCAGCGCTTCACGTTCGTCTGGCGTCAGCATCAGCTGTAGCAACGGTAAATGCAGATCTTTGTCATAAGACTGGCGGAGCAACTCCACAAAACGAAGCCACTCCTGATGACGCTGTTCGGCCATGGCCGAGGAATACGGGGAATGCTGGGTCATGTTATGCTGCCTCTTGTACTCATTAGCGAGTACAGCATAACACAACCCGCGCCGATCAGTAACGTCTCTGCCACTCGGCATCGCTCATCAGGGTATCTTTCTGCCCCATGAAGTAGCGATAGTAGGCGTCATACGCCAGCACGTTCTTCACATAGCCGCGCGTTTCCGAGAATGGAATGCTCTCGACAAACGCCACGGCGTCGATGCGCCCTGCGCTGTTGCCAAGCCATGTCCGCACGCGGCCAGGCCCGGCGTTGTACGCCGCTGACGCGAAGATACGGTTATTACCGAACTGCTGATAGACGTACTGCAAGTAGCTGGTACCGATGTTGATGTTGGTCTCCGGATCCAGCAGCTGGGACGGGCTACTGTAGCCTGGAATATTAAACATCTTCACCGTGTGCGTCGCGGTGCCCGGCATAATCTGCATCAGGCCGCTGGCACCCACCGGAGAACGCACTTTCGGGTTCCAGGCGCTCTCCTGACGGGCGATCGCCATCGCGTAGCTTTGCGGAATATCTTTGCCGCTGGTGTAGCGATCGAACAGATCCTTGTAAGCCAGCGGGAAACGCTCTTCGAGATGATCCCACAGCTTGCCGGCGATCGTCGCCTGCACGCTCAGATCCCACCAGCGATTATCAAACGCATAGCGGGCAAGCTGCGCTTTCTCATCGGTGGTACGGCTGGTAACCAGATTCGCCCACTCGCTGCGCGCGATATTATCCAGATTCCAGTACATCAGCTCGCGCACGCGCGCCATTTCCGGCCCCTGCGTCAGCGCCGGGTTCGCGTTGGCTGGCGCTTTGTCGATCTTCAGGGTGTACTCCTCGCCCAGACGCTGCGCTGCCGCCATCGGGTAGAATCCGCGCTGCTGCATCAGGGAGTGGAGGATCTCTTTGGCTTCATCGTCACGCCCACGCTCCAGCAGCAGGTCCGCCTGCCAGTAACGCCATTCATCTTTCTCTTTGGCATCCATCGGCAGACGCGCCAGCCAGGTATTGAGGCCACGACGATCGCCTGTTCCCAGCGCCATGCGCACGCGACGCTCCACCAGCGAGACAGAGTTTGAACGCATCACCGCATCGTCACGCCAGCGCGCCTGTTCGTCGGTGACATCTGTTCCCATCAGTCGCCACGCCACGATATCGCGCAGCTCCTGGGTTTGATCGTCATTAAGCTGCTGGGCCTGCACCAGTTGCGGGATCATCAGCCGGGCGTTTTCCACATCATCACGCGCCACGCTGGCAAAGGCCACCGCCGCCATCTGGCGGGTAAAATCGGTCGCGCCGGTGGAACGCGCAAACGTCAGCACGGTATTAGGATCGTTTGCCAGACTGATAACGGCCGAGGCAATGGTCTGATAATCCGCGGGCATCTGGCCCGCCAGCACGGAGACCAGCCGGGTGTTTCCGGCCTTCATCGCCAGGCGAATACGTTCCAGGTAAGAGAGCGGATCCTGCTTGCCCGAGGCGCGCCAGGCGCTGAACAGCGGGTCACAGGCGTTTGGCTGGCTTTTGCCCGTCAACCACAGCTCTTTCGCACCGGCCCAGGCTTCCTCCTGCTGACCGGTCGCCCATTTCGCATAATAGTAATTACACTGCGCTTCCGTCGCGCCCGGTTTATCCGGGCTGAAAGCCAGCAGGCCGCGCCAGTCTTCGCGACGGGCCAGCTCGTTCACAAACCGGGACTTCAGGGTGCGCGCAGGCGGTAGGGTCGGGTTCGCCTGAATGAAGTTATTCACGGTGACGGTCGGTTGATTCATGAGATCGTCCGTGATCTGGCGATACTCAAGATACGGATACAGCGGATAATCCTTCAGCGTCGGCATCAGCGCCTGAACGGTATCCATCTGCTTGTTGTCCCATGCCTGTTTAATCTGGGCATAGCGGTTACGTTGTTCATCCAGTGAATCGGCATGCACCGCCTGGCTTACCGCCATTACGCATACGCTGGCAGCCAGCAGACGCCAGACCACCCGTTTGGCTTTTTCCACAAGCTCTTCCTCATTGTTTTTCGTCAGTTGCAGCGTCTTGCCACGTCAAAGTTACATCAACTTATGCTAACCAGGCATCCCACAACGCGCCACGTCATGGACACTTTTTTACCTTTCTTGCGCGTTTTAACACTCCCGACGTTCCTGGCTGGGATTAGGGCGTGAAAAAGGCTACACTTCGAGGCTGAAATTCATTCTCATCACGATAAAAGAGGCGAAGTCCAACGTGGCTCAATTCGTTTATACCATGCATCGTGTCGGCAAAGTTGTCCCGCCGAAACGTCATATTCTTAAAAATATCTCGCTGAGCTTCTTCCCGGGCGCAAAAATCGGTGTTCTGGGTCTCAACGGTGCCGGTAAGTCCACCCTGCTGCGCATCATGGCCGGCATCGATACAGACATCGAAGGTGAAGCCCGTCCGCAGCCTGGCATCAAGATCGGCTACCTGCCGCAGGAACCTCAGCTGAACCCGGAACACACCGTACGTGAATCCGTTGAAGAAGCGGTATCCGAGGTGGTTAACGCCCTGAAAGGTCTGGATGAAGTGTATGCCAAATACGCCGAGCCGGATGCGGACTTCGACAAGCTTGCTGCACAACAGGGCAAGTATGAAGAGATTATCCAGGCGCACGACGGTCACAACCTGAACGTGCAGCTGGAGCGCGCGGCCGATGCCCTGCGTCTGCCAGACTGGGATGCGAAAATCGCTAACCTGTCCGGTGGTGAACGCCGCCGCGTGGCGCTGTGCCGTCTGCTGCTGGAAAAACCAGACATGCTGCTGCTCGACGAACCTACCAACCACCTGGATGCCGAATCCGTGGCGTGGCTGGAACGCTTCCTGCACGACTTCGAAGGCACCGTGGTGGCGATTACCCACGACCGTTACTTCCTTGATAACGTGGCAGGCTGGATCCTGGAGCTGGACCGCGGCGAAGGTATTCCGTGGGAAGGCAACTACTCTTCCTGGCTGGAGCAGAAAGACCAGCGTCTGGCGCAGGAAGCGTCTCAGGAAGCCGCCCGCCGTAAGTCTATTGAGAAAGAGCTGGAGTGGGTGCGTCAGGGCGCGAAAGGCCGTCAGTCTAAGGGCAAAGCCCGTCTGGCACGCTTCGAAGAGCTGAACAACACTGAATACCAGAAACGTAACGAAACCAACGAACTGTTTATTCCACCTGGCGCACGTCTGGGGGATAAAGTGGTGGAAGTGACTAACCTGCGTAAGTCCTACGGCGACCGTGTGCTGATCGACGATCTGACCTTTTCCGTACCGAAAGGCGCTATCGTCGGCATCATCGGTCCGAACGGCGCGGGTAAATCCACCCTGTTCCGCATGATGTCCGGTCAGGAACAGCCTGACAGCGGCTCCATCACCCTGGGTGAGACTGTGAAGCTGGCCTCCGTGGACCAGTTCCGCGACGCAATGGATAACAGCAAAACCGTGTGGGAAGAGGTTTCCGGCGGTCTGGATATCATGCGTATCGGCAACACCGAGATGCCAAGCCGCGCCTACGTTGGCCGCTTTAACTTCAAGGGCACCGACCAGGGCAAACGCGTGGGCGAGCTGTCCGGCGGTGAGCGCGGTCGTCTGCACCTGGCGAAACTGCTCCAGGTTGGCGGCAACGTTCTGCTGCTTGATGAACCTACCAACGATCTGGACATCGAAACCCTGCGCGCGCTGGAAAACGCCCTGCTGGAGTTCCCGGGCTGCGCGATGGTTATCTCGCACGACCGCTGGTTCCTGGACCGTATCGCAACCCACATCCTGGACTACCAGGACGAAGGTAAGGTGGAGTTCTTCGAAGGTAACTTCACCGAATACGAAGAGTACAAGAAACGCACGCTGGGCGCAGACGCGCTGGAGCCGAAGCGTATTAAGTACAAGCGTATTGCGAAATAAAAGCAAAACGGCAACTTCGGTTGCCGTTTTTTATGTTTGTACCCTCTCCCCGTGGGAGAGGGCCAGGGTGAGGGCATCAGGCCGCACAGTGTGTAGGCCGGGTAAGGCGAAGCCGCCACCCGGCTTTTTTATTTGCCCACGTAATACCGCTTCACCTCATCAAACTGCATCGCAAAGTCGATATAGCTCATCAGCGCAGGCGAATTGAGCTTACGGCTCGGGTAGGCCAGCCAGAGATCGTTTCCCTCAACGCTCCACGCCGGCAGCACCTTCACCAGCGCGCCCTTTTCGATCTTATCTTCCAGCAGGAATGCGGGTAACAGCGTGATCCCCGCCCCGGCAATGGCGCATTCCCGGGCGTACACCAGGTTATCGGTCATATGGGCGTTATCCGGCAGATACCGATAATCCTCACTCTCGCTTCGCAGAAGCCACTCCGACCATGCCCGGTGCGTAATGCAGCGGTGCTCCACCAGCTGTCGGGGATGGATTAACGGCGCCCGACGCGCCAGGTAGTGGGGCGAGGCCAGCATGTAGCGCGGACAGTGCCCAATCATGCGGCCAATCAGGGAAGAATCCTGCGGTTTGCCGGTGCGCAGCGCCACGTCAAAGCCAGACTCGACCAGATCCACCACGTCGTCAGAGATCGACACATCCAGCGACACATCAGGATAGCGAAGCTGAAACTCGGCATTCATATGCGCCAGCAGCGTCGCACCAATTCCCGCCGGACAGGTGATCCGCAGCCGCCCGCTGGGGTTTTCGCGCAGCCGCTGAATGGCATACTCCGCACGCTCGCTGGCCGCCAGCATCTCACGACAGTGCACCAGATAGTGTTCGCCCGCAAACGTCAGGCTTATTCTGCGCGTGGTGCGATTCAACAGGCGGATCCCCACCTGTTGCTCCAGCTGGCTAATCCGCTGGCTGACGCTGGATTTCGGCAGTTCCGCCTTCTGCGCCGCCGCGGTAAAGCTGCCCATCTCGGCCACCAGCGCAAACAGCGCCATATCCTGAAGCTGTTTAAACATGATTGTTCACCCTGTACGAACGCTGAGTTCTGGATTGTCCATCTTATCATGCAGCTGACCACTTAATAGACTAGCCTCAACAAAACGCATGCCATTGAGGAGCACACCATGTCAGTGAAAGCCATTGCCGTTAACCCAGAAAATCTTTCCACCTTCGTTGAAATCACCCCGCCGATGCCGCAGCCCGGCGAACACGATCTGCTGGTGGAGGTGAAAGCCGTCTCCGTAAACCCGGTGGACACCAAAGTACATGCAGGCATTGCTAAAAGCGGACTGAAGGAGCCGCGCATTCTCGGGTGGGATGCCAGCGGGATCGTCAAAGCCGTTGGGGCTGGCGTCACCGGATTCAAACCGGGTGACGAAGTGTGGTACGCGGGGGATATCACCCGCCCGGGCAGCAATACCACGCATCAGCTGATCGATGCGCGCATTGTCGGGCACAAGCCTGCAAGCCTCGGCTGGGCGGCAGCCGCTGCACTACCCTTAACCGCGCTCACCGCGTGGGAAGGTCTGTTTGAACGGCTGAAGATTCAGGATGCCGACGCAGATAAAACGCTGCTGATAATTGGCGGCGCGGGTGGAGTCGGATCGCTGGCGATCCCGTTTGCGAAGCACAACAGCAAGGTGAAGATCGTCGCAACTGCCTCACGAGAAGATTCCGCCCGGTGGTGTCGCGATCGCGGCGCTGACATTGTCGTAAATTACCGCGACCTGAAGGGTGAACTGGCGAAACAGGGGCTCACCTTTGTGGATTACATTTTTATCCTCAACGATACCGACGGGCACTGGGATGCGGTCAGCGATCTGATTGCCCCTCAGGGACACATTTGTTCCATCGTTGAAAACGCGCATCCGCTGAACCAGGACAAGCTGAAGTCTAAATCTGCCGCCCTGCACTGGGAGTTTATGTACACCCGCAGCATGTACCAGACCGCGGATATGGCGCGTCAGGGTGAGATTTTAAATGAGGTAGCGAAGCTGGTGGATAACGGCGTGGTGGAAAGCTCGCTCAGCGAAACGCTGCACGGGCTAAGCGTGGAAAGCATTACCGAAGCGCACCGCAAGGTGCTGGAGGGGCATATGCGTGGGAAGGTGGTGGTTGAGTATTGAGTGGGCTGATTCCCTCACCCCGGCCCTCTCCCAAAGGGAGAGGGAGATTAAAGTCCCCTCTCCTGGTGGAAGAGGGGAAGTTATTAACCCTGCTCCCCCATCATCTCCTTCACCAGCTCGACGCAGCGCAGGAAACGGGTGTCGTAATCCGACTCTTCCACATGGACAAACTCAACGTTGTTCTCGTTAAGCATCTCTACCAGCATGGACTGAAATTCCCGCCTGTCCACCGAGCTGCCCAGGCTGCGCATGCCGTCGGCTACCCACGGGGTGTTGTTTTCCAGCAGGATCACCAGGTCAAAGCGGTATTCGTCAATCAGCGCCTGCACAAACGGGTGCTCGCGTCCCTCGTACTTTTTACAGAACGCCTGCGTGGTGACGAAATCGGTATCAATAAAGGCGACTTTATTAGCATATTTCACCGCGAAATCAATGTACTGGGCATGACCGAGCGCGATTTTATCGTAGTCGGAATACTGCAACGCCATCTCGTCGCCGCCAAGGTGTGAGAAGACGTAATCGCGACCATACTCCCACGCACTGGTGGTATTGAAGATGTTAGCCAGCTTATTTACCAGCGTCGATTTCCCGCTCGACTCGCCGCCGAGGATCGCCACCGTACGCACGAAGAACGGCTTCACCTCGGTCGGGATATAGTCCCAGTAGCGGAACGGGTTCTCGCGGATCTGCGCCCCGCTGATGTTCATGAAGGTGCGTTTAGGATCGATCAGCACCGTCTCAATGCCCAGATGCTCGCGGAACTGCGGCGCGTCGGACTCTTCAGAGGTGTAGATCCAGTTAGGCGCAATGCCCTTCTCTTCCATAAACGCTTTGATGCCGTTGCTCCACACGTCCCAGCCGTGCGGGTACGGCTCCATGCCCTCTTCGTTGAAAGCATGAATGCGTATATTTTTCTGGTACTTAAAGGTCTGAAGTAGCCAGCGCAGGCGGTCAGGCACGGTGGGCTGCTGCGACATGGCGCTGTCTTCAAACAGCTGGCGATCGCGGGTTTCATCATAACCCATGATGATATGCAGCTCGTCGACCTGGCTACAGGCGCGCTGGATCAGATAGATATGCCCGGTATGCAGCGGGTAGAACTTACCGAACACCACGCCAATGTTCTTTTGCATCCGCGGAAATTCAAGCCCCAGAAAACGGTGCAGCGCTTCCAGCTTCTGCGCGCTGGGACTTTTGATTTTGGCGTTCAGCAGTTGGCTCAGATAGCCCTTGGTCATGCCGCTGGCGTCCGCCACCTGCTGCAACGTGCAGCCCTTCTGGCGGATAGCGGTCTTGATGTAGTCAAATGATGACATAAATTACGGTGCCTCCTGCAAAATCGAATACGTAATTATAAGTCGTCAAAGACATTTAACGCATCTGCGAGTTTTTTAACGCCAAAAACCTGCATCCCTTCCGGGATTTTTTTCGGCACGTTGGCGGCCGGAACAATCGCGCGGCGGAAGCCATGTTTTGCCGCTTCGGAGATACGCTCCTGACCGCTCGGCACCGGGCGGATCTCGCCAGCCAGCCCCACCTCGCCAAACACCACCAGATCCTGCGGCAACGGCCTGTCGCGCAGGCTGGAGACCATTGCCAGCAGCAGCGCCAGGTCCGCGCTGGTTTCCGTAACCTTCACCCCACCAACCACGTTGACGAACACATCCTGATCCGCCATTTGCAGACCGCCGTGACGGTGCAGCACCGCCAGCAGGATCGCCAGGCGGTTCTGTTCCAGACCGACCGCCACGCGCCGCGGGTTGCCCATCATCGAGTGATCCACCAGCGCCTGAATTTCAACCAGCAGCGGACGCGTCCCCTCCCACAGCACCATCACCGAACTACCGGACGTGATCTCGTCGCCACGGCTCAGGAAGATGGCCGACGGGTTGCTGACTTCGCGCAGCCCCTGCTCGGTCATGGCAAACACGCCCAGCTCATTCACCGCGCCGAAGCGGTTTTTGTGGCTGCGCAGGGTACGGAAGCGGGAGTCCGCATCGCCGTCGAGCATCACCGAGCAGTCGATACAGTGCTCCAGCACCTTCGGCCCCGCCAGCGAGCCGTCTTTGGTGACGTGGCCGACCATCACAATCGCCACGCCGCGCGTTTTGGCAAAGCGCGTCAGGTAGGCTGCGGTTTCACGCACCTGCGCCACGCTGCCCGGCGACGACTGAATGTCAGCCATGTGCATCACCTGAATGGAGTCGATCACCATCAGCTTCGGCTGCTCTTCTTCGGCGATCATGCAGATCTGCTCGATGCTGGTTTCCGAGAGCATATTCAGATTGCCGGTCGGCAGGCCGAGGCGGTGCGCGCGCATCGCCACCTGCTGGAGTGATTCTTCCCCCGTGACGTACAGGGTTTTCATCTGTTCGGCGAGCTTGCAGAGCGTTTGCAGCAGCAGGGTCGATTTACCCGCGCCCGGGTTACCGCCGATCAGAATGGCGCTGCCCGGCACTACGCCACCGCCGAGCACGCGGTCAAATTCTTTGAATCCGGTGGAAAAGCGCGGCAGTGCTTCCAGGCTGATATCCGAAAGTTTTTGTACCTTCGACACGCCTGCATTGCCCGCATAGCCGCTCAGCCGTTCATTGCGGGCCACGCTCGGCGAAGCCGCCACACCACGCACTTCGGTGATGGTGTTCCAGGCATGACAGGCGCTGCATTGCCCCTGCCAGCGCGGATAATCCGCACCACATTCATTACAGACAAATGCGCGTTTTGGAGCTTTCGCCACGGTTTACCTCGTTATTTCTGTGCGGTCTGCGCGCCGGGTGGCGCTGACGCTTACCCGGCCTACAAAAGCAAGCCGCTATTTTTGATTAATGCTGCCGGAGAGAATGCAGAACACCCCCATCAGATCAGCATGACGGATAGTGACTTCCGTCTTTTCATTCACTTTCGGCTTGGCATGGTAGGCAATACCCAGCCCGGCAACTTTGATCATCGGCAGATCGTTCGCGCCATCGCCGATGGCGACGGTCTGCTCGACCGGAATGGCATATTTCTCCGCCAGACGCGTCAGCGTATTGGCTTTGTACTGCGCATCCACGATGTCGCCGATGACCTGTCCGGTGAGTTTGCCGTCCATGATCTCCAGCTCGTTTGCCACCACGGTGGTCAGACGCAGCTTGTCACGCAGGTAGTCGGCAAAGAAGGTGAACCCGCCGGAGGCAATCGCCACTTTCCAGCCGAGCGTCTCCAGCTTGAGCACCAGCTGCGTCAGCCCAGGCATCAGGGGCAGTTCATCGCGCACCTGACGCAAAATGTTAGCATCGGCCCCCTTCAGGGTCGCCACGCGCTGCCTCAGGCTGGCGGTGAAATCCAGCTCGCCGCGCATCGCGCGCTCGGTGACTTCCGCCACCAGCTCGCCGCTGCCCGCCAGTTTAGCGATCTCGTCAATACATTCGATCTGAATGGCGGTGGAGTCCATGTCCATCACCAGCAGGCCGGGCGTTTTCAGGTGCGGAATTTTGCCGAGGGGGGCAACGTCCAGCCCGGCGTCGTGCGCCAGACGCGTGGCGCGCTGCGTCAGGGAACCCGCCAGGCGAATGACCTGATAATCTTCCACGCACCAGGCCGCAACGATGACCATCGCTGCGCCCAGTTTGGTTTGATACTGGGTGAGGCGTTGCTTATCCAGGCCGCGTCCGTACAGCAGCCAGCCGCTACGGCCAGCGTGGTAATCGAGAGGCATCACCTCATCGCCACTTAAAGAGAGCGGCAATCCTGGC
Source organism: Enterobacter cloacae complex sp. IR5403 (assembly GCF_049238705.1). Classification (NCBI taxonomy): domain Bacteria; kingdom Pseudomonadati; phylum Pseudomonadota; class Gammaproteobacteria; order Enterobacterales; family Enterobacteriaceae; genus Enterobacter; species Enterobacter cloacae complex sp. IR5403. The sequence goes on from NZ_JBMKHP010000013.1 coordinate 26,000, forward strand.
CATAAAGAGACATCCGTTGGCAGGTCGCACCAGGTAATGTTCGGCATTGAAGCTCCTGTAATTTCGTTCGCGCCGGAAGGTTCCAGAGGGAAAATAACGCATGAGGCTACCCTGTAACCATCACTTCTGGCAACATTAAGCCGTAAATTTTAAGCAGGTGGAATATGGCTCGCGCAAAACTGAAATTCCGGCTTCATCGCGCCGTGATTGTCCTGATCTGTCTCGCACTATTAGTGGCGCTGATGCAGGGGGCATCCTGGTTTAGCCAGAATCACCAACGACAGCGTAACCCGCAGTTTGAGGAGCTGGCCCGTACCCTGGCGCGCCAGGTGACGCTCAACGTTGCGCCGTCTATGCGCACCGAAACGCCGGATGATAAGCGAATAGCCCAGGTATTGCGCCAGCTTACGGAAAACAGCCGCATTCTGGATGCAGGCGTGTACGATGAACAGGGCGACCTGATTGCCCGCGCGGGTGAGCATGTTGACGTGCGCGACAGGCTGGCGCTGGACGGCAAAAAAGCTGGGGGGTATTTCAACCAACAAATCGTCGAACCTATTCAGGGCAAGAATGGTCCGCTTGGCTATTTACGTCTGACACTCGACACCCATACCCTGCCAACCGAAGCCAAACAGGTGGATAACACCACCAATATTTTGCGCCTGATGCTGCTGCTCTCGCTGGCGATTGGCGTGGTACTGGCGCGTACGCTGCTGCAAGGCAAGCGCACCCGCTGGCAGCAGTCACCGTTCCTGTTAACCGCCAGCAAGTCGGTGCCCGAAGAGGAAGAGAGCGAGAAGAAAGAATAGTGGTAAAGTAGGCGGATGATTCGGAAAAGGAACTCTGCCATGACGACGTTACGCCTGCTTATCTCTGACTCTCACGATCCCTGGTTTAACCTGGCGGTGGAAGAGTGCATCTTCCGCCAGATGCCCGCCACCCAGCGCGTCCTGTTTCTCTGGCGCAACGCTGATACGGTCGTTATTGGCCGCGCGCAAAATCCGTGGAAAGAGTGTAACACCCGCCGTATGGAAGAGGACAACGTCCGCCTGGCGCGCCGCAGCAGCGGCGGCGGTGCGGTGTTTCACGATCTGGGCAACACCTGCTTTACCTTTATGGCGGGCAAGCCGGAATACGACAAAACCATCTCGACCTCCATTGTGCTTAACGCGCTCAATTCGCTTGGCGTGACGGCTGAAGCCTCGGGACGTAACGATCTGGTCGTGAAAACGCCTGAAGGCGACCGGAAAGTGTCAGGCTCAGCCTACCGCGAAACGATGGATCGCGGATTCCACCACGGCACATTATTGCTGAATGCCGATCTGAGCCGTCTGGCAAACTATCTGAACCCGGACAAGAAAAAGCTCCAGGCCAAAGGCATTACCTCCGTGCGCGGTCGCGTGGCGAATCTGGTGGAGCTCCTGCCGGGAATTACCCATGAACGCATTTGCGATGCGATCCGCGAGGCCTTTTTCAGGCATTACGGTGAACGCATAGAAGCCGAGGTGATTTCTCCGGATAAAACCCCGGATCTGCCAAACTTCGCGGAAACCTTCGCCCGCCAGAGCAGCTGGGAGTGGAATTTCGGTCAGGCACCGGCGTTTTCACACCTGCTGGATGAGCGATTTACCTGGGGCGGAATTGAGCTGCACTTTGACGTCGAGAAAGGCCATATCTCTCGTACCCAGGTATTTACGGATAGTCTTAATCCGGCACCGTTAGAAGCGCTGGCTGCACGTTTGCAGGGCTGTCTCTATCGGGCAGATATGCTGCAACAGGAGTGCGAGGCGCTACTGGTTGATTTCCCACAGCAGGAAAAAGAACTGCGGGAACTGTCGGGATGGATTGCCAAAGCGGTACGCTAACAATTTTATGGGAAGTGAATACTTCCTTTATTCCTAAAAACATTTTTAAGCATTTAAAGTAAAGCATATATAATATGAATAATATATTTCTCTTTATATATTATTTAGCAAAAATTAATTAAGAAATTAATATTTCTTATCATGAGCATGTGTATTTTTTGCGATAATCCTTGAGATGGAAAATTTTTTCTATTCCCTTTCCACACGTCTATTTCGAACGTTAAGGATTAACGATGAAAAAACTTATTATTGCAACAGCTGTTGCAATGACTCTGTCTGCGGCAGCGCATGCCGACTCCACTGCGGTATTAAAATTAAAAGGTGTTTTAACCAATGATGCCTGTACGCCGACATTAAGCGGTGGCGGTACCGTTGATTTTGGTACTAAATACACCTACGCGCTATCTCCAACTGCCACTAACCAATTAGGTAATAAAGATCTGACACTGACGATCGCATGCCCCTCGCCTACCAAGGTGGGCTGGACAATGACGGATGAAAAGGTGGATTCACTGGTTACGCTTAATATTGAAAACGCACGTTTTGACGGGGCGGCCATCAGATATGAACCTGTCGAATTTGGCGTAGGCAAAACTGCGGGGGGCATCAAGATTGGTGCTTACTCTGTGGCAATTGATGCAGACAACACCCTGGCAGATGGGACGAAATCTGACGTCTATATTGCTGATAGAGCCAGTGGCACTTATGAGTGGCACAACAAGGTCACAAACGACCAAAACTGGAGTCTTGTCTATGGTGATGGCGATCAAACCTATACCGTGGGTTCTGATATGCAGCCAGCCGCCTTTACGAATGCCGTATTCCCGCTGCGCGTAGCGCTCGCCGTGCAGGATACGACAACGCTTGCGATCACCGACGATACGCCTATCGACGGCCAGGCAACAGTCACTCTGTACTATCTGTAATTGCCTCGTTTCGCCCATAAATATTGGCGCGATGACCCGCATTTGTTAAGGAACAACAATGAAAAAGATTTTAGTTGCCACCGCCGTTGCTATGGCGCTTTCCGCAACCGCTGCTAACGCTGCGTCCACCGCCGTGCTGAAAGTTACCGGCATGCTCTCTGTTGCCGCCTGTACTCCGCAGTTAAGCGGCGGCGGCGAAGTAGATTATGGCCGTATTCACCTGGCCGATCTCTCCGCAACCAGCATAAACCAGCTGGGGCAGAAGGATATCTCCCTGACCATCACCTGCCCGGAAGCCACCAAAGCTGGCTGGACCATCAGCGATGACCGCGCAGACACCCACCCGGGCGCCTCTGTGATCACCATTAATGCCGCAGACGCGGCGGGCGGCACCGTTTCCGACACCACCCAGTCCTACGGCGTGGGCAAAACCGCAGGCGGCGTGAAAATTGGCGCTTACTCCATCTTCGCTGATGTGGCGAACGTCACCGCTGATGGCGTGAAATCAGACGTTATCTCCGGCACCGTGGACAGCCCGACCTGGCAGACATCCGCTACCGGTATCATCAAAAACGCCAACATGGAAATGATGACCGTGGCCGCCTCCGGCACCTCTGAGCCGCTGCCTTTCACCACCGCAGTATTTCCGCTGAAAACCTCTCTGGCTATTCAGAACACCGCGACCCTTGCGATTACGGATGATACCAACCTGGACGGCCAGGCCACCATTACCGTGAAATATCTCTGATTATCAGCCCGATATAGTGTGAAACGTACCTCCTCTTAACAGAGGAGGTGTTTGTCAGGTTAAAGGATTAATCTCGATGTCAGTCAAAACCACGATCGCGCAGTGCGCCATTGCCGCACCGTTATTATTCCCTGCTCTCTTTTCTCAGGCGTATGCCGCCGGCATGGTGCCGGAAACTACGCTGCTGGTTATTGAAGAGTCGACCCACAGTGGCGTAATGAACGTTAAAAATACCGATAATTTTCCGGCCTTACTCTATACCACAATTGTCGATCTGCCTGACGACACGGGCGTGACGCTGAACGTCACCCAGCCGGTGGTTCGCGTGGAGCCGGATCAGCAGCAACAGCTTCGTTTTATTATGGAAAGCGCGCAGCCCCTCACCGTTGAACACCTTAAACGCGTGACCTTCGAGGGTATTCCGCCGAAATCCAATGATAAAAAGATCAAAATCGGCTTTAACCTGCGCCAGGATCTGCCGGTTTTAATTCGCCCAAAAAATCTGCCCGTCGTTACCGATGCCTGGAAGCTGCTTGAATGGTCCGGCAGCGGGGAACACTTTACCGTGAAAAACCCGTCCGCTTACGTGGTCCGCATGGCGCAGAACGTCACCTTTCTGCCCTCAAACGCCGAAGGCAAGCTGAAGAAAACCTACATTCTGCCCGGCGAAACCCTGGAGGTTCAGGTGCCAAAAAGCCTGGCGGGTGAAAAGTCGGTACGCTTTTATCCGGCAAGCCGCTACGGCATTGAGGTTCCCAGCTTTACCGCCTCTTTAGCGCCATGATCTTTCTTCAGATAAGAGAATTAATCGGTGAACCGTCTTAATCTTTCCTCTTGTGTTCGGGCCGCACTCTATTGCTCGCTGACAGCCTGTATTCTCCCCGGCGCATTTGTCCATGCCAGGGAAGTGACGTTTGATACCGATATTCTGCAATCAAGGGGGATCAGTAAGAACCTGGCTGACTATTTTGCCGACTCTCCCCGTTTTCTGCCAGGAAGACATACGGTCTCCGTCACCATTAACGGCGTTGAGAAAGGCTCGATTGCCGTGCTTTTTGGCCCGCAGGGCGAACTCTGCGTTGACGACGATTTTCTCAGTGCCACGGGTTTAATGCCGGTGCGGATCGCCAGCAATGAAACGTGTCATGATTTACACAGTGACTACCCGTCAGCGGTGATCAACCCTGTACCGGGTAATGAGTCGCTTGCGCTTTTCGTTCCGGCAGAGGCGCTGGACAGCGTTTTTTTGACTCCGCAAAACTTTGCTAAAGGGGGGACCGCCGGGCTGTTTAACTACAACCTGTTCACCAGTCGCAACGACAGTTCAGGCTCCGACAGCACCAATTATTCGCAGGCCAACCTTGAGGCGGGTTTGAATATTGCACAGTGGACGGTACGCAGCCGCTATATGCTGACCGATGACGATGGTGATTTTAATTCGGACAGTCTCTACACCTATGCGGAACACGTTTTCCAGAATCAGAAGGTTCGCGCTCAGGTAGGTCAGATTAATGTGCATTCGTCACTGTTTAGTGGCGCGCCCATTGACGGCATCCAGTTTATCCCGGAACAGGGACTGGCGCAGGATACTCCCGGCGTCACCGTTAATGGCATTGCCCGCACCCACCAGGCGCGCGTCGAAGTTCGCCAGTCAGGACAGCTCATCTACTCCTCGCTGGTTAATGCCGGGCCATTTACGCTGGAAAGTGTACCGGTGATACGCGGTAACGCCGACCTTAACGTCAGCGTCGTTGAAACCGATGGTTCCACCACGCGATTTACCGTGCCCGCCTCCTCTTTTAATTTTCATGTGCTAAAACCTATCGGCCTCTCCATGTCGGTCGGGCGGGTGCGTGATATCGATACCGATTACGATCGTCCCTGGGTGTATAACATCTCTGATGGCTGGCTGCTCCACCCCGACTGGACGGCGACCGCCTCCGGCGTGCTGGCGCAGGATTACCAGGCAACGGGAGGCATGTTGCAGTGGCTGCCAGCGGAAAGAGTGTCAATTTCCGGCTCGCTGCTGGGAAGCCGGGAGTCTTTTGGCGAGTCACAGCAGGGCGCAAAGGGTGAAATCATCACCAGCATGGCGCTACCCGGCGATCTGAGTCTCGACTTAAGCGCTGCCAAATACAGCGGAGGCTATCGCGAACTGACAGAAGCGATGGACGATGATTTTCACGGTTATCAAAGCAGCTATAGCGCCAATATCAGCTGGGGCAACAACCTGTTCGGTACCTTCTCGCTGGGCTATTACGGCTATCAGGCGACAAATGATTATGATGATACGCGCAATGTGATGGTGTCATGGGGCAAAACGTTCAAATATGCCTCCATCTCCGTCAACTGGCAGCATGCGGTCAATCAGCATGAAGACGAGGATACAGACAGTAGCAGTAATGATGACGACATGTTTTATGTCAACGTCAGTATTCCGTTCGGCGCGCAGCGTGTCGGCGCCTATATGCGCAGCCAGGGCGATAAAACCTCCTACGGTCTGCAAAATAATGGCTCTTTGGGTGAAGATACCAGTTACTACATTTCGGCGGATCGTGATAACGAAAACAACGAAAATAGCTTTAATGGCAATATCAACACCAACCTGCATTACACGCAGCTCAGCGTGGGTGGCGGCTCCAGCGGCGACAATCAGCGCAACTATAACGCCACCCTCAGCGGCGGCGTGGCGCTGCATGAGCATGGTGTCACGTTCTCGCCTTACAGCGTTAAGGATACCTTTGCCATCGCCCGCCTGAGCGAGCCTGAAAGCGGTATTGAAATCGCTACGCCGCAGGGCCGCGTCTGGACCGATCGCTGGGGGCAAGCCGTTGTCCCGGGGCTGACGGAATGGCGCAAATCAAGAGTTGAAGTGAACGCTAACACGCTACCGAAAAGCATGGATCTGGCCAACGGCATTAAGAACATTTCCGTCGCCCATGCAGCTTTCAGGGAGCTGGATTTCAAAGTGCTGAATACCCGTCGCGTGATGCTCGAAGTGAAACGTGCAGACGGCTCGTGGCTGCCAAAAGGGACCAGCATCGTGGATGAGAAAAACAACTACCTGGTCAGCGCGGTGGACAGCGGGCGCGTTTTTGTCACCGATATGTCCAACAGCCCGGCGCTCTATGCCGTTGACGATAACATGCAGCGCGTCTGCCGCATCGATTACACCCTGAGCGAGACTCAGGACAAAGAATCGTTTTATGAAACCGCTAAAGGAGTCTGTAAATGAAACACCAGGGTAAACATTTACTGATGACTTTTTCGATAATGGCTGCGCTTTTTGCGCCCGCCGCCTGGTCCGCCGACGAGTGCCAGCTAACCCTCTCCTCGCCTGACGTCCGCTTCGGGCGGTTTAAACAGGACGAGGAGGTCAGCACTCAGCAGGGCTGGCATCAGATGCCTTCCCGGGAGGTTAACGTCAGCATTAGCTGCCCGGAAAACCAGACTATCGCGCTTTTTGTTCAGGCGACAGCGGGCGAAAAAGGACGCTTTTACTTTGGCGACAGCAGCGGCCTGGCGTTGCGCGCCAGCCATATGGTGATAGATGGTAAACCCTATGCGATTGGCAGAACCGTTGACAGAACGCAGTTTACTGCCGACGGCGATGCGCAGGAGAGCCAGTTGCTGAAGAATAATAACGGCATTATTGCAATGGAAAATCATCAGCCGGTAGAAGGTAAACAGATGAATGTTGTCCTGACTCTCACGCCAGTGCTGAGCGACCGTCAGTTTAATCACGTGGGTGATACGGTGACGCTGGAAAGTAATCTGATGTGGGAAGTGTTGACGAAGTAAAACAGGGGGCAAGTCCGCCCCCTGGAAAACGGGATTACTCTTTATCGCCCAGCAGAACGGATTCCAGCGCGATTTTGATCATGTCGTTGAAGGTGGTCTGACGCTCGGCAGCGGTAGTCTGCTCGTGGGTACGGATGTGGTCAGACACGGTGCAGATGGTCAGCGCTTTCGCACCGAATTCAGCCGCCACGCCGTAGATACCGGCCGCTTCCATTTCCACGCCCAGAATGCCGTATTTTTCCATCACGTCGAACATGTCGCCTTCTGGCGAGTAGAACAGATCGGCAGAGAACAGGTTGCCCACGCGCGCGTCAACGCCCAGCGCTTTTGCCGCGTCAACCGCGTTACGCACCATGTCAAAGTCAGCGATGGCCGCAAAGTCATGATCTTTAAAGCGGATGCGGTTGACTTTAGAGTCGGTGCACGCGCCCATGCCGATCACCACGTCACGCAGCTTAACGTCCATGCGCACTGCGCCGCAGGAGCCGACACGGATGATTTTCTTCACGCCGAAATCGGTGATCAGCTCTTTGGTGTAGATGGAGCAGGATGGGATACCCATGCCGTGACCCATCACGGAGATTTTGCGGCCTTTATAGGTGCCGGTGAAGCCCAGCATGCCGCGCACGTTGTTCACTTCACGCACGTCTTCGAGAAAGGTTTCTGCAATGTGCTTCGCGCGCAGCGGGTCGCCCGGCATCAATACGACGTCAGCGAAATCACCCATTTCTGCATTAATGTGAGGAGTTGCCATCTTCAGTTCCTTTTACATTGTTGTTTTTGCCGGGTGGCGGCTACGCCTTACCCGGCCTACATTCTGTTCTCCCTCTCCCACAGGGAGAGGGCCGGGGTGAGGGCATCAGGCCGCACCCAATCCGTTTAGAACATAGCCTTGCCATATTCCATGTCAGACGTACCAAAGTATTTCGCAATCGTCTGGCCGATGTCCGCGAAGGTTTCACGGTGACCCAGCGAGCCCGGTTTGACTTTCGGGCCGTACACCAGCACCGGAATATGCTCACGGGTGTGGTCGGTACCGGTCCAGGTCGGGTCACAGCCATGGTCAGCGGTCAGGATCAGAATGTCATCTTCCCCCACCAGCTCCATCAGCTCTGGCAGACGGCGGTCAAACAGCTCCAGACCCGCAGCATACCCGGCGACGTCGCGACGGTGGCCCCAGGAGGAGTCGAAGTCCACGAAGTTGGTGAAGACAATGGTCTTATCGCCCGCTTCTTTCATCTCTTTGATGGTGGCGTCGAACAGCGCATCCAGACCGGTCGCTTTGACCTTTTTGGTAATGCCGCAGTTGGCGTAAATGTCCGCGATTTTACCCACGGAAACCACGTGGCCGTCTTTCTCGTCGACGAGTTTTTGCAGCACGGTCGGCGCCGGTGGCTCCACGGCCAGGTCGTGACGGTTGCCGGTACGCTGGAAGTTACCCGCTTTGTCGCCGATAAACGGACGCGCGATAACGCGGCCAATGTTGTAGCCGCCTTCGGTCAGCTCTTCACGGGCGATCTCGCACAGCTCGTACAGTTTATCCAGGCCAAACGTCTCTTCGTGGCAGGCGATCTGGAACACGGAGTCAGCAGAGGTATAGAAAATCGGCTTGCCGGTTTTCATGTGCTCTTCGCCGAGCTGATCCAGAATCACGGTACCGGAAGAGTGGCAGTTACCGAGATAACCCGGCAGGTTGGCACGCTTCACCAGCTTATCCAGCAGCTCCTGCGGGAAGCTGTTCTCGTGATCGGAGAAGTAGCCCCAGTCAAACAGCACCGGCACGCCGGCGATTTCCCAGTGGCCGGACGGAGTATCTTTCCCGGAAGAGAGCTCGTGCGCCCACGCGTAGGCGCCCACCACTTCCGCGTTACCGTCCATACCGGCTGCGATCTTACCGGTTGAGCCTTCATGCGCTTTTACCAGCCCCAGACGGGTCAGGTTTGGCAGGTTCAGAGGGCCTTTACGACCGTTGTCCGCTTCGCCTTTTGCACAGGCTTCCGCGATGTGACCCAGGGTATCGGAACCCACGTCACCAAATCGTTCTGCATCTTCGGTTGCGCCGATGCCGAATGAGTCCAGCACCATAATAAATGCACGTTTCATAATTGTTCTCCGTACTTAGTGCTTCATAAAAATGCGATCAGATCAGTATACCGCTATTCAGTGATACGACGATAGACCGTCGGTGTGGTTTCCGGTGCTTTATCGTCAAGAGATATTGCCGCCTTCACCGCTTTCGCCGCGTCCTGCCAGCTGGCTTCATCTTTCGCGTGGATCACCGCCAGCGGACGTTGGCCGTCAACGCTGTCGCCCAGACGGGCCATATCGGTAAAGCCGACGCTGTAATCAATGGTGTCCGATGCCTGACGACGACCGCCGCCCATAGACACGACAGCCATGCCGAGCGCGCGGGTATCCATAGCCGAGACAAAGCCTTCGCTGTCCGCATAGACCGCTTTGCTGAGCATCGCGGTTGGCAGGTATTTCGCGTAGTTTTCCACGAAGTCGGTCGGGCCTTTCTGCGCCGCCACCATCCGACCAAAGATCTCCGCCGCTTTGCCGTTGTCCAGCACCGCCTGAAGCTTCGCGCGGGCTTCCGCATCGTCTTTGGCCAGCTTGCCGGAGATGAGCATCTCAACGCACAGCGCCATGGTGACATCGAACAGGCGCGGGTTACGGTATTCGCCTGTGAGGAACTGCACGGCCTCACGGACTTCAACCGCGTTACCGGCGCTGGAGGCCAGCACCTGGTTCATGTCCGTCAGCAGTGCAGTGGTGCGCACGCCCGCGCCGTTGGAGACGCCAACGATCGCTTCGGCCAGCGCCTCAGAGAGTTCATAGGTTGGCATAAACGCGCCGCTGCCCACTTTCACATCCATCACCAGCGCATCCAGACCTTCCGCCAGTTTTTTGGCAAGGATAGAGGCGGTGATCAGCGGGATGGAGTCTACGGTCGCGGTAATGTCACGCGTCGCGTAGAAACGCTTGTCTGCCGGAGCAAGAGAGCTGGTCTGGCCGATAATCGCCACGCCAACGTCTTTAATAATGTCGCGGAAGCGGTTGTCATCCGGGAAGATATCGAAGCCCGGAATGGCTTCCAGTTTGTCGAGCGTACCGCCGGTATGACCCAGGCCGCGCCCGGAAATCATCGGGATGTAACCGCCACAGGCTGCCACCATCGGGCCAAGCATCAGGGAAGTCACGTCGCCCACGCCGCCGGTGGAGTGTTTGTCCACAATCGGGCCGTTGAGGTTGAGGCTTTTCCAGTCCAGAACGGTTCCTGAATCTCGCATCGCCATGGTCAGCGACACGCGCTCAGGCATCGACATATCGTGGAAGAAAATGGTCATCGCCAGAGCCGCAATCTGCCCTTCAGAGATGGTGTTATCACGAATGCCGTTGATAAAGAAGCGGATTTCTTCGTCGCTTAATGCATGACCATCACGTTTTTTACGAATAATTTCTTGTGCGAGAAACACGGTAACCTCCATGCGGAATCGGGTGAATGGCGGCGGGTATGTTGACCCGCCCTACGATCCTGTAGGCCGGGTTAGCGTAGCGCCACCCGGCAATTCAACTTAGTAGCTGCTTGCGCTCTTACCGTCACCGTGACCCAGCGCTTTCAGCAGGCTGGCCAGCAGGCTGGACGCGCCGAAGCGGTAGTGGCGGGAATCAGCCCAGTCGGCGCCGAACAGCTCGTCGGCAATCGCCAGGAACTGCTGCGCGTCTTCTGCGGTACGCACGCCGCCCGCCGGTTTGAAGCCAACAGTTTTGGACACGCCCATATCACGGATGACTTCCATCATGATGCGTGCGCTTTCCGGAGTAGCGTTGACCGGCACTTTACCGGTAGAGGTTTTAATGAAGTCCGCACCGGCTTTGATGGAGATTTCAGACGCCTTACGAATCAGCGCCTCTTCTTTCAGCTCGCCGGTTTCGATGATCACTTTAAGCAGCACGTTTGCCGCCGCACACGCGTCTTTACAGGCTTTCACCAGGTCAAAACCGACCTGCTCGTTGCCGGCGATCAGCGCGCGGTACGGGAATACCACGTCAACTTCGTCTGCGCCGTACGCAATCGCCGCGCGGGTTTCTGCCAGCGCGATCTCGATATCGTCATTGCCGTGCGGGAAGTTAGTTACGGTGGCAATGCGCACGTCCGGCGTGCCCTGCTCTTTCAGCGTTTTGCGGGCAATCGGGATAAAGCGCGGATAGATACAGACGGCGGCGGTGTTACCCACTGGCGTTTTCGCCTGATGGCACAGGGCGATGACTTTTTCATTGGTGTCGTCATCGTTCAGGGTGGTCAGGTCCATCAGTTTCAACGCGCGCAGGCTGCTTGCAGTTAAATCGGTCATAACAATCTCCAACGGCAGTGCCGTATAAATTTTACCTTGCGGGTCTGTGAGTATTCTAACATTCACCCGCATCCACACTTCGACATTCATCACAGTTAATGAAAACTGTGTGCAAATTTGCACTACTGTAATGAGATCTTCTTCAAACTTTAGTGCGTTAATTGCTGACTAAATCGGCGATATCCCCTGTCTGATCAAAAGCGCCACCAGGCTGGCTTCCTACAATTCGTTCACTGTCCGCAGAACAACCAAGGAAGTGAACATGCCCGACGCCCTGCAACAACGTTGCCAGCACATTGTGACCAGCCCGGTGTTAACCCCGGAACAAAAACGTCATTTTCTGGCGCTGGAAGCGGAGAACAATCTGCCCTATCCCGCTCTGCCAGAGGCGGCCCGCGCCGCGCTGGACGAGGGATTCATCTGCGACATGTTCGAAGGCCATGCGCCTTACAAACCGCGCTACGTGCTGCCGGACTACGCTAAATTTCTGGCTAACGGCTCAGAATGGCTGGAGCTGGAAGGGGCGAAAGATCTGGATGATGCCCTCTCGCTGCTCACTATCCTTTATCACCATGTTCCGTCCGTCACATCGATGCCGGTCTATCTGGGCCAGCTCGATGAGATACTCAGCCCCTATGTTAAAATTCTAACACAGGATGAAATCGATAGCCGAATAAAACGTTTCTGGCGTTACCTGGACAGAACCCTGCCCGATGCGTTTATGCATGCCAATATCGGCCCGGCGGATACGCCTGTTACCCGAGCCATACTTCGTGCGGATGCCGAACTGAAGCAGGTTGCGCCGAACCTGACCTTTATCTACGACCCGGATGTTACCCCCGGCGATCTGCTGCTGAGCGTGGCGAAAAACATTTGTGAATGTAGTAAGCCGCATATTTCCAATGGCCCGGTGAATGATAAAATTTTCACAAAAGGTCGCTATGGCGTGGTGAGCTGTTACAACTCCCTGCCGCTGGCGGGCGGCGGCAGCACGCTGGTGCGCCTTAACCTGAAAGCGATCGCGGAACACAGCCGCTCACCGGAAGACTTTTTCACCCGTACCCTTCCCCACTACTGCCAGCAACAAATCGCGATCATCAATGCGCGCTGCGATTTTTTATATGAACAATCCGGCTTCTTTGAGAATAGCTTCCTGGTGAAAGAGGGGCTGATTGATGCCGATCGTTTTGTGCCGATGTTTGGCATGTACGGTCTGGCTGAAGCGGTGAATGTGCTGTGCGAGAAAGCAGGTATTACGGGACGTTACGGTAAGAACGAACAGGCCAATGCGCTGGGCTACCGCATCAGTGAACAGCTTGCGGCGTTTGTTGAAAATACGCCGGTGAAACACGGCTGGCAGCACCGCGCGATGCTGCATGCCCAGTCGGGGATCAGTTCCGATTCTGGCACCACGCCGGGCGCACGTCTGCCGTACGGCGACGAACCGGACCCTGTCAACCACCTGCTGGCCGTGGCGCCGCATCATAAACACTATCATTCGGGGATCAGCGATATTCTCACCCTGGATGAGACGGTTAAACGCAATCCTCAGGCTGTGGTGCAGCTGTGCCTGGGGGCGTTCAACGCCGGTATGCGTGAGTTCACCGCGAATGTAGCCGGAAACGACCTCGTGCGCGTCACCGGGTATATGGTGCGGCTCTCCGATCTGGAGAAATACCGCGAGGCCGGCTCGCGCACCAACACCACCTGGCTCGGCGAGGAGGCCGCGCGCAATACCCGTATTCTGGAACGTCAGCCGCGCGTGATAAGCCATGAACAACAGATGCGCTTTAGTTAGTCAGGTCATCCCCTTCTCCTGCGTGGACGGGCCGGGCAGCCGCCTGGCGCTGTTCCTCCAGGGCTGTAACCTGCGCTGCAAAACCTGCCATAACCCGTGGACGATAGGGCGCTGCAACGACTGCGGCGACTGCGTTCCCCACTGTCCGCATGATGCGCTGACGATTCAGGCCGGGCGCGTCTGGTGGCAGGAGAGTCACTGTCAGCAGTGCGACACCTGTCTGCATCTGTGTCAGCAGCAGGCGACGCCGATGGCGCAGCGCTATAGCGTCGAAGAGATCCTCTCCCGGGTTCGCACGTCCGCGCCGTTTATTGAGGGCGTGACCGTCAGCGGGGGTGAGGCCACCACGCAACTGCCGTTTGTGGTTGCGTTGTTCACCGCGATGAAAGCCGATCCGTCCCTGCGCCATCTGACGTGCCTGGTGGACAGCAACGGTCTGTTAAGCGAAACCGGCTGGCAAAAGCTGTTACCGGTGTTTGACGGCGCGATGGTGGATCTGAAAGCCTGGGGTAATGAACATCACCGTTTTCTGACCGGGCGCGAAAACACGCTGATCAAGCAGAGCATCCGCTGGCTGGCCGATCGTCATCGCCTGACGGAGCTGCGCCTGCTGGTGATCCCCGATCGGTGTGATTATCTGCAACATCTGCCATCGCTGACCGCTTTTATCCACGCGTTGGGGAACGTTCCGGTGCGGATCAACGCGTTTCATGCCCATGGGGTTTACGGGGAGGCGGCGCGATGGCGGAGCGCCACGCCGGAGGACATCGAGCCGCTGGCGCAGGCCCTGGAACGGCAGCAAATCACGGTGATCCGCCCGGCCCTTTATCTATAGCGTGATGCCGAAGACCGCGCGGGTATTTTCCAGCAGCGCGCTGGCAATCACATCTTCAGGCTCCTGACGCAGCTCACACAGCACATCAAAAACGCGCGCCGCCTGCTCCGGGCGGTTGGGCTGGCCCTGAAAACCATTCAGCGGCATGTCAGGCGCATCCGTTTCCAGCAGGAGCGAGGTCAGCGGGAGCTGCGCCATCACATCACGGGTTTTGCTGGCACGCGGATAGGTGATGGTGCCGCCGACGCCAATCTTATAGCCCAGCTCGATAAAACGCTGCGCCTGCTGAAGGCTTCCAGCGAAACCATGGACCACGCCCCTGCGCGGCACGTCGATACGCTTCAGGTGCATCGCCAGTTTGTCATGGGTACGTCTGGAGTGGAGGATCACCGGCAGATCGTGGCGCTTTGCCAGCCGGAGCTGCGCGTCCAGGATCGTCTGCTGGCGTTCAAACTGCGGATCTTCACGATAGAGATCGAGGCCGATCTCACCGATGGCAACCAGCTTCGTATCCGCATTTTGCAGCGTGGCATCCAGCCTGTCGAGATGGTCATCAAGATGGTGCTCAATAACGATCGGATGCAGACCCAGCGCGGCATACAGCGCATCGTGCCCCCGGGCAAGCGCCAGAACTTTGTCGAATCTCGCCGCTTCAATAGCGGGCACAATAATGGCTTTCACGCCGGCCTCAGCCGCGCGCGCAATACTTGATGTTTCCTCCCCGCTAAACGGCGGGAAATCAAAGTGGCAATGGGTATCGATAAAGCAGTGCGTCACGCCAGATCCTCGTTATCGAGTAAGCCATCGTTGGCCTGCGGCGCGTCCACCAGCGGCATCGCCACCGCGTCATTGGCCACAACGGCAGGCGGCAAAATGATGCTTTTATGCCGATGAAGAGGCGGTTGCTCCGCCAGCATTTTCCCGACGGTCGCCAGGAAATAACGCCCGCACAGCCGCCCCGTTTTGTAATCCATACGCAACGCAGGCAGCCGACTGCCCAGCGCCATGCTCAGTAGCGGCTTAGGCGGATAAATTTCAAAGATGCGCAGCTTGCCCGGTGGTTTTTCAATAAAACGCTGCATCGCGCCGTAGGTGGTTTCATGCTGCTTCGCGATATTCACCAGCGGTTGCAGGCTGCTGTCGCCCAGCCAGCGTTCCATCCGCTTAAACCACTGTGGGGTGTAATACATCTGCGAAGGCACCGTGCGGATCACCACAATGGTTTTTGCCTCGCGCCGCGCCGCCTCCTGTACCGGCACCGCGTCGCTGATACCGCCGTCAAGATAGCTTATCCCCTCCAGCAGGGCGCCGGTGCGGTAGAATCCCGGGATCGCGCTGGACGCGCGGATGATATCCAGCCAGTTCTCTTTCTGCGGCGAAAAGTAACCCGGCGAATAGTCATCGCCACGGCTGGCGCACATCCAGAACTCTTTGCCGGTATCGAACAGACGTGACGCGGTATCCATGGCCAGCGGCATCTGGCTGGAGGTAGCATCCAGTAACCAGTCGAGATCGATCAGGTTCCCGCCGCGTACGAAGCGTACCGGATTGAAGAATTCTTTGGAGGTGGTGTAGCGCATAATCACTTTGCGCGCATAGCCGGGCTGGTTGCAGACATAGGCGGAGAGGTTCTGCGCCCCGGCAGAGGTGCCGAAATAGAGATCGAACGGGTTGAATTGCGCGCGCATAAATTCGTCGAGCACGCCAGCAGTGAAAATACCGCGCTGCCCTCCCCCTTCACAGACCAACGCAAGCTGGCCTGCATGAAACGGTTTTAACGTCAGCGGCGCAATATTGCCGAGCGTAACGGGAATTCGTTGCCCCACCTCTGCCTTCCTGTTTTCATTATTTTGATGAGACACAGTAACGCACTTCCCCGGTGGTTCTCAAACGAGAAAAAGCCAGTCACGAGGACTGGCTTGAGTTTGTTTAGTAAATATTGCGTTTGCTACGGGCGACGTCGACCCGTAAACAGGCTGACCAGGAACAGAATAATACCGACGACGAAGACAATTTTCGCTGCCCATGCCGCGGTACCCGCCAGTCCACCAAAGCCCAATGCGGCGGCAATTAACGCGATAACCAGAAATATAATGCCCCAACGAAACATAAGCCTCTCCTTTACCATAGTTAATGTCGGCCGCTAAACGTGAGCGCTCAGGTCACTCACCGGCTTTTCCAGAATCGTTTTTATTTCGCCCGCGGTTTTAAGCCAGACGGGCGAGTGGTACTGCTTTACTTCGTTTTCAGATCGTTTTTGACGCTTTTCACACCATCAATAGCTTTCGCAATTGACTCCGCACGATCGCTTTGTGCCTGATTCTCAACCGTACCGGACAGCTGGACCACACCATCGGTGGTTTCAACTTTCACCATACGGGATGGCACGATGTCGTCAGCTAACAGTTTAGCTTTGATTTCGCTGGTAGTTGCTGCATCTCCGGCATAGCCCTTCACCGACGATTCTTTGCTGTCACGTACGTGCAGTTTGTCGCTGACGGAGCTTACGCCCTCAACGCCTTTCGCCACTTTAACGGCCTCTTCAGCCTGGGTCTGGCTTTCAACGAAACCGCTCAGGGTGACAACCTTGTTGTCGGTTTTAACAGAAATATCGGTGCTCTTAATGGATTCGTGATCCACCAGTGCGGCTTTCACTTTTGCTGTGATTGAGCTGTCATCCATGAAATTACCGACTTTATTCATAGAGCTATCGATTTTTTCCCCTGCGGTATTGGCGGAACTTTGCGCTTTATCCATGGTGCTGGATTCCGCCAGAGCAGAACCGCTTACCAGGACACTACCCAACGTTACAGCCAGCAGAGTTTTAGAAATCTTCAGTCTTGTCATATTCATCGATTTATTCCTGTGTTTTGCCCGTTATTTGGGCGACATACTTCCCTAATCTTGGTTTTATATATTGCGAATTAACACCGGGGCAAAATGGAGAACCAATGGACATGCATTGAACAGTTAATTCATCCACGCCCGGTGCTAAACACTGAGTTAAATATAGATCACAATCAGAGGGGTGCATTCAGAATTGGGGAAAAAACGAACGAATAGCGAAAAATTGCGGTGAATTAAGAACATTCCGCAAGGGTTTAATAACACAGGAATTAAAGAAGAGCACGGCGGCTGCCGTGCTCTGAGAGGGAATTAATGCTCGCGCGTTTTGCGGAACTGAACATCAGGATAACGTTCCTGCGTCAGGTTCAGGTTAACCATAGTCGGGGCGATATAGGTCAGGTTATCGCCACCGTCCAGCGCCAGCTGAACTTCGTTCTTACGTTTAAATTCTTCGAATTTCTTCACGTCTGAACATTCAACCCAGCGGGCGGTCGCCACGTTCACCGATTCGTAAATCGCTTCCACGTTGTACTCGCTCTTAAGACGGGCAACCACCACGTCGAACTGGAGCACACCCACCGCGCCCACGATCAGATCGTTGTTGGCGATTGGGCGGAACACCTGTACCGCGCCCTCTTCGGAAAGCTGGACCAGGCCTTTCAGCAGCTGCTTCTGCTTCAGCGGATCGCGCAGGCGAATGCGGCGGAACAGTTCTGGCGCGAAGTTCGGGATACCGGTGAACTTCATCATCTCGCCCTGCGTGAAGGTATCGCCAATCTGAATGGTACCGTGGTTGTGTAAACCAATGATGTCACCCGGATAGGCCTCTTCTACATGCGAACGGTCGCCCGCCATGAAGGTCAGTGCGTCGGAGATCACTACGTCTTTACCGATACGGACCTGACGCAGCTTCATGCCCTTTTCGTACTTACCGGAAACCACGCGCATAAAGGCGACGCGGTCACGGTGTTTCGGGTCCATGTTGGCCTGAATTTTAAAGACGAAGCCGGAGAACTTCTCTTCCTTCGCTTCTACTTCGCGGGTGTCGGTTTTACGCGGCATCGGCTGCGGGGCCCACTCCACCAGACCGTCGAGCATATGGTCAACGCCGAAGTTGCCGAGTGCGGTACCGAAGAAGACCGGGGTAATTTCACCGCTCAGGAACAGCTCTCTGTCGAACTCATGCGACGCGCCTTTAACCAGCTCCAGCTCATCGCGCAGCTGGGCGGCCAGCTCTTCACCGACAGCGGCGTCCAGCTCCGGGTTGTCCAGACCTTTCACAATGCGGACTTCCTGAATGGTGTGGCCCTTACCGGTCTGGTACAGGTAGGTTTCGTCTTTATAAAGGTGGTAAACCCCTTTGAACAGCTTGCCGCAGCCAATCGGCCAGGTGATTGGCGCGCAGGCAATCTTCAGCTCGTTTTCCACTTCATCCATCAGCTCCATCGGGTCACGGATGTCACGGTCGAGTTTGTTCATAAAGGTGAGGATCGGCGTATCGCGCAGACGGGTGACTTCCATCAGCTTGCGGGTACGATCTTCAACACCTTTCGCGGCGTCGATCACCATCAGGCAGCAGTCCACCGCCGTCAGGGTACGGTAGGTATCTTCGGAGAAGTCTTCGTGGCCCGGGGTGTCCAGCAGGTTCACCAGGCAGTCGTGATAAGGGAACTGCATCACGGAGGTGGTAATCGAAATACCACGCTGCTTTTCCATCTCCATCCAGTCGGATTTCGCATGCTGGCTGGAGCCACGGCCTTTAACGGTACCCGCGGTCTGGATCGCCTGTCCGAACAGCAACACCTTCTCGGTGATGGTCGTTTTACCGGCATCCGGGTGCGAGATAATGGCAAAAGTGCGGCGTTTGGCCACCTCTTGCAGATAAGGAGACAACGTCATAATCAATTCTTCTTAGGTAAGCGCGGCAGCAGGCCGCGCATCATGGAATACGAAAAATGCGGCTATTTTACCCATCAACAGGGGGCAGGCAATCATTGTTTACACAGGAGCTGCTCCAGTTCGTTCAATGACGTTACGGTCCAGGTCGGCTCGATGCCTTCCGGCAGCGTGCGGCCATGCGCATTCAGCCAGACGGTCGACAGGCTCGATCTCATACCTCCCAGAATATCAGATTCTGCCGTATCCCCCACCATCAGCACGCGATCGCGGTCAGGATTGCCGGCTTGCGCCAGCGCATAATCGAAAATACGCGGATCCGGCTTCGGTACGCCCACCTCTTCGGAGATCACCAGCGCGTCGAAATGATCGCGCAGGCCGGTGCGTTCAAGGCGGATCTGCTGAAGCGCGGTAAAGCCGTTGGTGATGATCCCAAGCTTCACCTTCCCTTTCAGCGAATCCAGCAGAGAAACGGCGCCGGGCAGCGGCGCGCAGATATCCGCCATGGCATTCAGGAAGGCCTCGTTCAGCACCCCAGGACTGACGTTTAACCGTTCAGCCCACACGTCAAAACGCTGATGCTGAAGCTGTAACGCGGTGATGGCTCCGTTCTGGTAATCCACCCACAGCGGTTTGTTCACCGCCTGATAGTCCTGAAAATCTTCCGCGGTGAACGTCACGCTATAGTCGAGAAACATCCGCTGTAGGCCGCCGAACGAGTCAAACGTAAACAGCGTTTCGTCGGCATCAAAGAAAATCCAGTCCCATTTCATCGTTACAACCTTATTTTCGTTATCCAATCGGCAGAGCCATGATAATGGCGTCTTCACGTCCCTCTGCGGTGGGGTAGTAGTTACGGCGGATAGTCGCCTCGTTGAAGCCTAAGCTTTCATAGAGCGCGATGGCGGCGACATTCGACGCGCGCACCTCCAGCCACAGGGTGAAAACGTCACGGGTTTCCAGCTCACGAATGAGGTGCTCAAGCAGTTCCCTGCCCAGCCCGCGGCGCTGGTAAGCGGGATCGACCGCAATATTAAACAGCGTCGCCTCGTCCAGAACGACCTGCGTGATGGCGAATGCAGCCATCGCACCGTCAACGTCCAGGCGGAGATTTAAATAGCGTTCGCCCTGATTGCTGGCAAACGTCTTTTCGCTCCACGGAAAAGCATTGGCGCGGGTTTCAATCGCGAACGCGGTGGTCAGGTCAGACGTCGTGAGGGAAGAAATCGTGTTCATATTCGCAAATTTGTTGCCATAGCGCGCTGCGCGCTTTTGGGTTGGCTTTCAGTTCGTCCAGCGCTGGCGAACTGATCTGGCTTCCTTCAAGAGGTAGCTCGTCCACTGCCCCGATTCGCCAGCTGTTACAGCGGCTGTCTGGGGGAAGCATCGCGACGCTTTCGGGCGCCAGCTGTAATACCTGATCGTGGGTCACCTTCAGGCTGCGAAGGACATCCTCAATCAGGGGCTCGTTCAGGGCAGGCGGCGCTTCTGCCACCATCACCAGGCGGACATGCGCAGGGATGGAGATGGCTATTTCGCCCCGCAACGCCGTCGGGCGACGCAAAGCCCACTGGGTAATGCCCAGCTGCTGCAACTGCCAGTCTCGTCGGGATGTCATAGCGAAAACTCCTGTCTCTCAGGCGCGCAAATATAGCAAATGTGTCGAAACTGCGCCATCTACCTACTATAATCCCCGCCTGAGTTTATTGAGGAACAATTCATGTCTGCATTTACCCCGGCAAGTGAAGTCTTGCTGCGTCACAGTGATGATTTCGAAGAAAGCCGTATTCTGTTTGCCGGAGATATGCAGGATGACCTGCCCGCGCGTTTCGACTGTGCTGAAAGCCGTGCCCACACCCAGTACTATCACCACTGGCAGGTGCTGAGCCGCCAGATGGGCGAGCGCGCGCGCTTTAGCCTGGCGGCGGAGCAGAGCGATATTGCTGACTGCGATACGCTCATTTACTACTGGCCGAAAAACAAGCCAGAAGCCCAGTTCCAGCTGATGAACCTGCTTTCTCTGCTGCCGGTCGGCTGCGATATTTTTGTTGTCGGTGAGAACCGCAGCGGGGTGCGTAGCGCAGAGCAGATGCTCGAAGCCTGGGCGCCGCTGACGAAAATCGACAGCGCCCGTCGCTGCGGCCTGTACCATGGTCGTCTGGAAAAACAGACCACCTTTGATGCCGACACCTTCTGGGACGAGTACCAGCTTGATGGCCTGACCATTAAAACCCTGCCGGGCGTGTTCAGCCGTGACGCGCTCGATACGGGCAGCAAGCTGCTGCTGTCCACCCTGACGCCTCACACCAAGGGCAAGGTGCTGGACGTCGGCTGTGGCGCGGGCGTGCTGTCAACGGTTCTTGCCAGCCACTCACCAAAAGTGCGTTTAACCCTGTGTGACGTGAGCGCCCCGGCGGTAGAAGCCAGCCGCGCCACGCTTGCGGCGAATGGCATTGAAGGCGACGTGTTTGCCAGCAACGTCTTCTCCGACGTGACCGGTCGCTTTGACATGATCATCTCTAACCCGCCGTTCCATGACGGAATGGAGACCAGCCTTGAAGCGGCGCAAACGCTGATCCGTGGCGCAACCCGTCACCTCAACAGCGGCGGTGAGCTGCGTATCGTGGCGAACGCCTTCCTCGCGTACCCGAAAGTGCTAGATGAAACCTTTGGCTTCCACGAAGTGATCGCCCAGACGGGCCGCTTTAAGGTCTATCGCACCGTGATGACGCGCCAGGCGAAAAAGTAATCCCCCGGTCCGGCGATGGCTGACGCTGCCATCGCCCATTTTTGCAGCAATCAAAACAACGTGCGCAATTTTCTGTTGACGTAAAGCTGAAAACATCTAGAATGCGCCTCCGTGGTTACGATACTTTTACAGTGTCGATGGTATGCGAAGGTGGCGGAATTGGTAGACGCGCTAGCTTCAGGTGTTAGTGTCCTTACGGACGTGGGGGTTCAAGTCCCCCCCCTCGCACCATAAATCACGTTGATATTGCTCGCACTGGGCGAAGGTGGCGGAATTGGTAGACGCGCTAGCTTCAGGTGTTAGTGTCCTTAGGATGTGGGGGTTCGAGTCCCCCCCCTCGCACCAACGAGGCGATATCAAACCAGTAAGATGACTGTGCGAAGGTGGCGGAATTGGTAGACGCGCTAGCTTCAGGTGTTAGTGTCCTTACGGACGTGGGGGTTCAAGTCCCCCCCCTCGCACCAATTATCTTACATCCCCTCAGCAGTGCCTCTTCTTTTTCCCTTTTATTTCAAACTCATCATAATCACCAGCAGTCCACTGATTAGCGCCACGCATGATGGCAGCAGCACGTAATGCCGTAACTGTTTGTGCCAGATCATCGCGGATGTCACCAGCAAGCCTGAAACAATCATTGCTTTCCAGACGTCAATGGGGAGATCGGCAAACATCAGCCCACCGATAATGGAACCAGGCAGTAATATCCCCCACCCACTTCCCAGCGCTTTGCTCAACATGGTTTCACCTCTCGCACTGATAATGATAACCAATATCATATGATAGTAATTATCACTTGTCAGCATGCGAGGTAAGAAATTGCGCCAGCAATTGCTTTCCCATAATGACAGAGAATGTGTAAGGTGATAAATTGCCCACCTGTTAACTTCCGATAAAGTTTTTCTGATAATAAAAATTCAATTTTGTAGCGACCAATATTACATAACAACACCTTGCTCATTGTTTTAATTGAGTTTTAATAAAAACGCACGCATATGACATCACAATCCTGGCTGTCTTTAGTCAACAAGAAATATCAGCTATCTTTACGTTTGTTTTTATTTCTGAACGCCGCATCAGCATTGTTCTCGGTAACAAACCCTCTCTATTCCGTGCGCGTGTTATCAGTCCCGCTGTTTGCCGTACTGACTATCAGCACAGGCTTACTTATCTGGCACTGGAAAAACAGCACGAGAAAAATAAATATCCCTGTTGTTTCAGCTATTTTTGGGCTTTTATGGGCCTGGCAGATCGTCTCTAAATTTCTGTTAATCACGCACGATCACGCGACCTATTTAATGATGGCGCTATTAACAGTGCTTTTTATAGGGTCTCTGGCGTTCGCGAGTAATATTAAAGCCTTTACGTTACATTCATTTCCCGCTTTTATATCCTGCCTGTGGCTTAGCCCGTCCGAAAACTGGCTGAGAATGGCCTATTTTTTCGCGCTGCCGGTGGTCGCCATTGGTATTCATCATGTACTTCAGCGGCGCAATGACCGTTTCGCCCAGGAGCTGCTTTCCGAACTGCTGGAGGAGCGTGAAACCCTGACCGATCTCAGCATGATGGACCCGCTCACCGGCCTGTATAACCGTCGCGGGCTGCAAAGCCGGCTGGAGAATCTTCCCAGGCCTGACGCTGGCGAGCACTTCGTGCTGCTGATGGATATCGACCACTTCAAAGCCTACAACGACCATTACGGCCATATGATGGGCGATCAGGCCTTGATCAGGGTCTCGGCTGCGATCCGCGACGCCGTGCGCTCACGCGATGTTGTCGCCCGGTTTGGCGGGGAAGAATTTATGGTGCTGTTGAGTAATATCCCGCTGGAGCAGGCACGCCAGACGGCAGAACGCATACGTCAGAAGGTATACGATCTTAAAATCCCCCATATGTTTAACGAAAGCGTCGCCACTAACGTGACCATTAGCATCGGCATCGCCATGTTCGAGGGAGAAGACGTTGAAGGCGCGCTGGCGAAAGCCGATAAAGCCCTCTATGAAGCCAAGCATATGGGACGCAACAGCATTCTGCTGAGCGACGAGCTACATACCGCCTGAAACCGCCTTCACAGCGCCAGGATAAAACGCTTGCGCTCGGTTTTATCTATAGTTAGGATTGGCAATCATTATCATTTAGATTTGTAATCCACACTATGGCGACTCGTACCGCACACATCGTTGAGCCCCTGCTCTGGCGAGCTCCACTTTCCGCCGGGGAAACGACGCTTGCGGATGCCATTCGGGAAAAAATTGCCGTAACGCGCGCCCATCTGCTGGATTTCATCAAACTGGATGAAGCGCCTCCGCATCATGCTCAGACGCTGACTGAGTGGCAACGCCCTGCCGAGCTGCGGTCACTGCTGGCAACCTATTCCGACCATATTTATCGTAACCAACCGACGCTGACGCGGGAAAACAAACCGCTGTTATCCCTCTGGGCACAGTGGTATATCGGACTGATGGTGCCGCCTGTCATGCTGGCCCTGTTGACCCAGGAAACGATGCTCGATCTCTCGTCGGAACATTTCCACGTTGAATTTCATGAGACCGGCCGCGCTGCCTGTTTCTGGATTGATGTACACGAAGATCCGAGCGCGAGGCACCTGTCAGCGCAGGCGCGTATGGAACGGCTGATTACAAGAGCGCTGGTTCCGGTCATTGATGCGCTGGAAGCGACGGGAGAGATTAACGGCAAACTGATCTGGAGTAATACCGGGTATCTTATCCACTGGTATTTAACGGAGATGAAGCCGCTGCTCGGCGACGAGAAAGTGGATGCGCTGCGTCAGAGCTGTTTCTTTGCCAGACAGCTGTCGGATGGACGGGATAACCCTCTTTACCGCACCGTGGTTCCGCGTGAGGGACTTCTGGTGCGTCGTACCTGCTGTCAGCGCTACCGTTTGCCGGATGTCCAGCAGTGCGGCGATTGCACGCTTAAGTAGTCTGGCCCCCTCTCCCACAGGGCTAATGCCTGCACAGGAGGCCCACCTCTTCCTTGAGGGAGAGGGCTGGGGTGAGGGGGAACATACGGCTCTGGTGGTCATTAAACGGCAACTCGCGTTGCCGTTTTGCTTTTACCTAAGCGACCTGCTGATTTTCCTCTTCCTCATTACGCTGTGCTTCTTCCGCTTCCTGCTGAAGCAACTGTTTCTCGTACACCTTAAAGAACGGGAAATAGATAATGGCGGAAACGCAGGCCAAAACCAGCACCAGAATGGCTGCACGGAAATCCCAGCCCAGCGCCCAGGCGGCACCAACCGGAGCCGGTGCCGTCCACGGCACAACGGAAATCACGCGGCCAATCAGATCAAACTTCATCGCTGCCCATGCCAGCACGGCATTAACCATCGGCGCCAGCAGGAAAGGAATAAAGAACACCGGGTTCATCACAATCGGCGTACCGAAAATCACCGGTTCATTGATATTGAAAATGCTTGGCACCACGCTCAGGCGTCCAATGGAGCGCAGGTGCGCGGAGCGGCTACGCAGATAGCAGAACACCAGCCCCATCGTCGCCCCCGATCCGCCGATAACGATAAAGAACGTCCAGAAGGCTTCCATAAAGATGTGTGGCAAAGGCTGGCTCGCCGCTAGCGCGGTCTGGTTCGCCCCCAGGTTTGTCAGCCAGAACATTTGCAGCATCCCGGAGACAATCGCCGCGCCGTGGATCCCGGCAAACCACAGCAGGTGGCCAATCAGCACCGCCAGCAGGATCGCAGGCAGCGAGTCAGCCGCAGAGACCAGCGGTTTGAATATCGACATGATGGCCTGTGGGATCAGCATACCGAACTGCGACTGGATCAGCAGGCTCAGCGGGTATAGCGTGAGCACCACTACCAGCACCGGGATCAGCAGGTCAAACGAGTTTTTGATCATCGGAGGAACCTGGTCTGGAAGGCGGATCCCGATATTGTGTGCTTTCAGGAAACGCATCATCTCAACGCAATAGATCGCCACCAGAATCGCGGTGAAAATACCGGTCCCTCCCAGGCTATCGACCGGCAAAGCGCCTTTGGTTTTAGGGGCGGCGACCAGCAGGAACGCCATCAGCGATAGCATCGCGCACATGAACGGATCCAGCTGATGGGTTTTAACGTAATGTTTGCCGAGGTTGTAGGCGATAGCCGCACAGATATAAAGGGACATCACCCCCATTGTCATATCAAACGGCGTCAGAATTTGACCTTCAAACTGCTTCGCCATATCCAGCCAGGCGCGAGCAAAACCCCAGGTGGTATCAGGCGAAAAAGGCGGGTAAGCGAATACTAATAAAAACGAGCCCACAATCATAAATGGCATCGCTGAGATAAACCCGTCACGAATAGCCATAACGTGACGCTGGGAAGAGATGCGCCCGGCAATAGGGCTGACATAATTTTCAACGAAGCGGAAAATCAGATTAAATGCAGCGTGGTTGGCAGACATAGCAGATCTCCTGTCAGACGTTCGTTTTGGACGCTCTCACGTCACACGTTGTTCCATACATCAGCGTCACAACCTTGCCGGATCGTGTACCTGCGGTACTGCTCAAACGGAATGGTTTCATAATTAGCTCTTATTATTAGATACAGGGGAAGTTACACACTTAGTATTAATCTCTGCATCACGCTCTGCAACCGGTTACTGTAACCGGTTTCTGTGAATGTGAAGGCGATCCAGAAATCGCCCCTGACGGATATTTGTTACTTAAGGGATATTTACAGCGACTAAATTCTTATGACAGATTACGCAGGATATTTGTCAGGAGGAATCAATGAGTTTGCAGTCTGTACAACAGTTTTTTGCCGAACACGCTCCGGATATAGAGATCATTGAGCTTAACCAAAGCACAGCGACTGTTGCCCTTGCTGCTGCCGCGCACAACGTTGAACCCGGCCAGATTGCCAAAACGCTATCACTGAAAATTAAAAATGACGTGATTCTGGTGGTTGCAAAAGGTGATGCGCGTCTGGATAACAAAAAGCTCAAAGAGACATTCGGCGCAAAAGCCCGCATGCTCAGCAGCGATGAGGTGGTCACCCTGACAGGTCATCCTGTTGGCGGCGTCTGCCCTTTCGGACTGGAAAATCCGCTCTCTGTTTACTGTGACATCACATTAAAACAATACGCGGAAGTGTTACCCGCAGCGGGTGCCATCCACAGTGCGGTGCGTATTTCGCCCGACAGAATGGCAGAACTGACCGCAGCAAAATGGGTGGATGTTTGCATTTGAACGGTGCGCCAGAAGAACGCTGGCGCACCCTTTAACGCTAAGAGAAAGAAGGAACGGTGAGAGCGGAACGACGAACTTCCCGGGCAGGGAGATGCGCCAGGATATCCGCCGCATCCAGTAATCCCACGTCAGAATTGACGCCCAGCTTTACCATGGCGTTAAACTTATGCGCCCGGATAGTTTTAATATTACGTTCAAGCTGCGCCGCAATTTCAGGGATTGAAAAACCCGATGACATATAACGCAGAATCGCCCTTTCGGTTGGGCTTAACATACGATTCTGGCTCACACACCAGTGATTGTACATGTTGTCATTCACCTGATGCGTTTCGCTGAGTAATGTCTCCAGCCCTTCCATTAGCTGCTTTAGCGGAACCGATTTGCTGATTATCCCATGCAAACGAGAAGGCGAAAGATGGCTGACCAGTCTCGCCTCCATTTCGTCAGAGGCCAGCACGATACGCTGGACGTCGCTGTGGGAGTAAGTGAGATCCCGTAAGCAGGCCAGACAGTTTCTCCGCTCTTCACGCTCATCAGACAATGAATAGATAACCGCATAAAAGGAGATATCCGAGAGCGCCGTTTTGAAGCTGTCGAATCTGCTAAACAGATGCACCTGATAATGGCTCAGGGCGGGCATCGCAAAGAGATGCTTCAGCCCCACAGCGCTCATTGAGCAGCTTTCGATGACGGCGATATGTCTTGTTGCAGTGGTCTTTTCCATTCCTCAAACTCTCCATAAGCCGACATTAAACTGAGTTCTCGCATTCCCTGGTTACTGCTTATCCACGCGTACATATCGGCATTACTGCGAAGTGATAAGCGACGCATTGCACTGTTTTTCTGTGCACTGATCGTTTTATTACTTTTATTCAGCAGCGTGGCAATTTGGTTGATTCCCCAACCTTTACCGAGTAAACGCAGCACCTTACGTTCAGAGTGGGTGAGCGCAATCATTTGCTCACTCTCCTCTTCAATATCGGGCGTTTCCGGTATTAATAACGTCTGGCTTATTCGCTCGGCACGTTCACTGCCCGCGCGAATAGCGTTAATAACGCCTTCAATGGGTTCCATATCTGAAAGCAGCGTGCTTTCCGGACGCATAAGAAGCTCTACTGCAAGCGGATAAAGGGGACGCGAGACAAGGAAAATCCAGTGAATATCCCGATACTGATTCATTAATCCATAATACTGCTCAAGCGTGCCGCGAGGATTACGATACTCCCCCGAAATATCGGCAATAACGACCCCGGCGCGACGCAACTGTAGTAGCGTCAACTCCTGCATCGAACGGCAGTACGTTATCTCAAAATCGGGAAAATGACGCGACATGACGCCACCTAACCCATTTTGCATAACCGGTACTCTACTGATCACCACTCCGTGTTTACCATTCAATGGCAACATAGACCCTCCCTGTCTTGAATTCATTATTTAAGAACGAACTAACCCTACGAGGTTAAACACGTTTGCATCCTTAAGTACAAAACGGCTTAATACTCGCAAACCAGAAGAAATGTCACATGGGTTAAGAAACGCCCAATACAGGCTTAATATCGCATAAAGACCACAAAAATTTAATTCAGGTTGCGTGAAAAGAACGAAAATATGAAATTAGAATTACTTAATATATTGTTTTTATAAATCCCCATCTCATATTCATTTAATAAATAAAAATGCGGCTTTTCGCCATGCTGGTCACGCGAACTGATCGCACAAATGTTGATCTGGCCCAGCGCAAAGGGCCCTGCACTTTGTGTTAAAAGTAAGCAATCTCTCTACTCTTCAGGGCGTTTCATGCAGGCAGATCGGTCTACGCAACGTGCTACCACGCGGCTATGTATTCAGTGCGGGCTTTTTCTTTTACAACACGGGGCAGAAAGCGCCCTCGTGGAAGAACTTTCCACACGCCTTGGGCTGGCGCTGGGGATGGACAGCGTTGAGAGCTCCATCTCGTCAAATGCCATTGTGCTGACCACCATTAAAGACGGACAGTGCCTGACCTCCACCCGTAAAAATCATGACCGCGGCATTAACATGCACGTCGTGACGGAAGTGCAGCACATCGTGATCCTTGCTGAACACAAGCTGCTCGATCTGCGGGAGATAGAGAAACGCTTCAACCAGATCAAACCTCTCCGGTATCCACGCTGGCTGGTTGTGCTGATGGTGGGACTCTCCTGCGCCTGCTTCTGCAAGCTCAACACGGGCGGCTGGGACGGCGCTGTCGTGACCTTCTTTGCCAGCAGCATCGCGATGTATGTCCGCCAGCTGTTGACGCACAGGCAACTGCATCCGCAAATTAACTTCTGCATCACGGCGTTCGTGGCGACAACCGTATCCGGCCTGCTTTTGCGCCAGCCTTACTTCGCCAGCACGCCTACTGTTGCGATGGCCGCCAGCGTATTGCTGCTGGTGCCGGGTTTTCCCTTAATCAATGCCGTCGCTGATATGTTCAAAGGCCACATCAACACCGGTCTGGCGCGCTGGGCGATAGCCAGCCTGCTGACGCTGGCAACCTGTATCGGGGTGGTAATGGCCATGACACTCTGGGGGTTACGCGGATGGGCGTGATGGATTTTCTGCTCGCACTGGCGCAGGACATGCTCCTGGCAGCCCTTCCCGCCGTTGGCTTTGCGATGGTGTTTAACGTCCCGCAGCGTGCATTACCTTGGTGTGCGCTGCTGGGTGCCATTGGCCACGGCTCACGTATGATCATGATGACCGCGGGCTTTAATATCGAATGGTCGACGTTTATCGCCTCCATGCTGGTCGGCAGCATCGGTATTCAGTGGTCCCGCTGGTATCTGGCGCACCCGAAAGTGTTCACCGTGGCGGCAGTCATTCCTATGTTCCCGGGCATTTCAGCCTATACGGCGATGATCTCCGCCGTCAAAATCAGCCACTTTGGCTACAGCGAACCGCAGATGATCCTGCTTCTGAGCAACTTCCTTAAAGCCTCGTCGATTGTGGGCGCGCTCTCCATCGGCCTGTCGATCCCCGGCTTATGGCTTTACCGCAAACGTCCACGGGTATAATAAAATCGCTTGCAATTGTATCGTGCACTATCTATATTCATTTCATGGACGCAAAAACGAACGACACCACCAACGCGCTTCTGCTGGATAACCAGCTCTGTTTTGCCCTCTATTCGGCAAATCTGGCGCTTAACAAGCTGTACCGGCAACTGCTGGCGCCGCTTAACCTGACCTACCCGCAATACCTGGTGATGCTGGTGCTGTGGGAGCAGGATGATATTACGGTGTCAGACATTGGCGAGCGGCTGTTCCTGGATTCCGCCACGCTGACTCCCCTGCTGAAACGCCTGGAAAGCGCAGGATTGATCTTCCGCCAGCGCTCCCGTCAGGATGAGCGTCAGGTCGCCGTCACCCTGAGCGACGCGGGTCGGGCGCTGCAACAGCAGGCCGTGACGATACCCCATGCCGTGGGTTGTGCAGCGCAGTGTGATACCGACACCATGCTGGCGCTCAAGCAACAGCTCGAACTTTTGCGCCAACAGCTGCATTGCGCGTAAGGCTATACTTTACGCGTCTGATTTTAACTTAATACATCGTGCGCTATTTAATAGCGCATATAAACGTAAGGTGAGGAACCTGCCATGTCTTTAGAAAAAGTTGTCTACACTGCCAAAGCCAAAGCAACCGGAGGCCGTGATGGCCGCGCAACGTCTTCCGATGGCGTTCTGGATGTCAAACTGGGTGTGCCAAAAGAGATGGGCGGCATGGGGGGTGAAGTAACCAACCCTGAACAGCTGTTCGCTGCGGGCTACTCCGCCTGCTTCCTGGGCGCAATGAAATTCGTTGCGGCACGCGACAAATTCGCTCTGCCAAAAGACGCCTTTATTGAAGGCGAAGTGGGGATTGGCCCGCTGCCAACCGGTTTTGGTATCGAAGCGAAGCTGAACATCCACGTTGAAGGGATGGACGCAGCGGAAGCCAAAAAACTGGTGGATGCAGCGCATATCGTCTGTCCGTACTCTAACGCGACGCGCGGCAATATCGACGTGACGCTGAACATCATCGCGTAAACAGCCCTTGTGATTTTAGCCCCGGTAAGCGTAACGCCGCCGGGGAAATCCTCTCCTTTCCTCTCCTCTCTCTGTGCTACCATAACCCTCAATCACGCCCGTAGTAATCAGTTGAGAAAGTGTTATGTCCTCCAGAATCCTGACCACCAGCATTGCTGGCATCGATGCCTTTATGCGCGATCCTCGCGGTGTGTTGACGCACGCCGAAGGCGGCACGCTCGCGGTATTTGCCGACAACGCCCCGGCGTTTTATGCAGTCACGCCGGAACGTCTGGCGCAGCTTCTGGACATTGAAGCGAAGCTGTCGCGCCCGGCGAGCGATGTCATGCTGGATAATCAGTTTTTTGACGAACCCACCAGCGCTCCGGTGGCCGTTCCAATGGGGAAATTTCCCATGTACGCCGGTTGGCAGCCGGACGCCGATTTTCAGCGGCAGGCGGCCTTATGGGGAATAGCCCTCTCGCAGCCCGCGACGCCGGAAGAGCTGGCGGCCTTTACCGCTTACTGGCAGGCTGAAGGAAAAATCTTCCACCATGTTCAGTGGCAGCAAAAGTTCGCGCGCAGTCTGCAAATTAACCGCGCCAGCAACAACGGCCAGCCAAAGCGTGATATCAATGCCTTTTCAGAACCGGACAAAAAAATCCCTGATGGATTCCGAGGTGCGAAATGAAAAACGTCGGCGACCTGATGAAACGTTTGCAGAAGATGATGCCCGCCAACGTGAAGCCCGCCTTCACCACCGGTGAAGAGCTGCTGGCATGGCAAAAAGAGCAGGGTAAAATTCGCGCGGCGGCCCTCGCCCGCGAAAACCGCGCGATGAAAATGCAGCGCACCTTTAACCGCTCGGGCATTCGCCCTCTGCACCAGAACTGCTCTTTCGAGAATTATAAGGTCGAGTCACAGGGGCAGATGAACGCCCTTAACCAGGCGCGCCAGTACGTGGATGAATTTGACGGCAACATTGCCAGCTTCATCTTTAGCGGAAAACCCGGCACGGGGAAAAATCACCTTGCGGCCGCTATCTGCAATGAGCTGCTGCTGCGCGGGAAGTCAGTGCTGATTATCACCGTGGCCGATATTATGTCCGCCATGAAGGACACCTTCAGCAACCGCGAAACCAGCGAAGAACAGCTGCTGAATGATTTGAGTAACGTGGATTTGCTGGTCATCGACGAGATCGGCGTCCAGACGGAGTCCCGCTACGAAAAAGTGATCATCAACCAGATTGTCGATCGCCGTTCGTCGTCAAAACGCCCAACCGGTATGCTGACGAACCACAATATCGACGAGATGACCCGACTTCTTGGCGAGCGGGTGATGGATCGCATGAAGCTGGGTAACAGCTTGTACGTCATCTTCGACTGGGACAGCTACCGCAGCCGCGTCACCGGCAAAGAGTATTAAGATATTTCCAGGGAGCGCCGGAAGAGCAGAGGTATATACTGAACCCACTTTTGGCCCAAAACGGACCTTGTTGAGTAAATCATTATGAAAAAACAGTTTCTTATCAGCATCCTTACTGGCGCCCTGCTGGTGACTGGCGCAGCGCAGGCCGCATCATGGCAGGAGTCGCTCTCCAGCGCAGCAAGTGAGTTAACCAAAGAGAGCGGCACTTCCCAGGGCGGGCTGTCAGCCTCGTCCCTCACCGGCCTGCTGAGTAACAGCTCCCAAAGCCTGAGCGCCGGAACGATGAATAACGCGGCGGGCATTCTGGAATACTGCGCGAAGCAGAAACTGGCTTCCGTCACCGATACCGAAAACATCAAAAACCAGGTGCTGGGTAAACTTGGTCTGGACACCCAGGAGCAGAAAGCGGACACCAACTATATGGACGGTATTCAGGGCCTGCTGAACGCGCAAAATGGCCAGCAGCTGAACCTCAGCACCCTTGGAAATTCATCTCTGGCGAAACAGGTGAAAACGAAAGCCTGCGATCTGGTGCTGAAACAAGGCGTTAATTTCCTCTCCTGATCGCCTCCCATTTTCTGCCACAACACGCCGGGTTTATTACGTTAGTCTTACACCGCGGCGTGAAGTGCGTTTTTTTACCCCCAGCCACCACCTCAGCCTCCGTATGCCACGATGCGACGGTATTCAAAAATCCGATTTTATAAACCAAATCCTAACAACAGCACACTTTCGTGACACTAAAATTGCAGCTAAGTGATATCGCAATTACATTGTATTACCCAAAAAATAAGCATTTAGCCGGCTAAGCGTCCGGCATGATGAGGATCTGCTGTTGTCAGAGTTAATGTCCCTTGTCCTTTTCCTGGCTTCCATCGGCGTTTATGCCTGGAAAGCCGGTCGTCACACCTGGTGGTTTGTGGCCACCCTGGTGGTGCTCGGCATTTTTATTGTTTTGAACATTACGTTATATGCCAGCGATTACTTTACCGGCGACGGTATTAACGACGCGGTGCTCTACACGTTGACCAACAGCCTGACCGGCGCTGGTGTGGGTAAGTACATCCTTCCGGGCCTGGGGCTGGTGGTCGCCCTGGTGGGTATCTTCGCCGCGCTGGCCTGGGTTCTGCGCCGTCGCCGTCACCGTCCGCATCATCATGGCTACAGCCTGCTGGCGCTGTGCCTGGCGCTGGCCTCCGTGGATGCCAGCCCGGCATTCCATCAAATTACCGAGCTGGTAAAATCCCAGTCGCGCGATGGCGACCCGGACTTTGCGGCCTATTACAAAGAACCCTCGAAGAAGATCGACAATCCCAGACTCAACCTGGTCTATATCTACGGCGAAAGTCTGGAACGCACCTATTTTGATAACGATGCTTTCCCGAACCTGACGCCAGAGCTTGGCGCGCTGAAAAACCAGGGCCTCGACTTCAGCCACACCATGCAACTGCCCGGCACGGATTACACCATCGCCGGGATGGTGGCCTCCCAGTGCGGCATTCCGCTGTTCGCTCCGTTTGAAGGCAACGCCTCCGCCTCGATGTCGAGCTTCTTCCCGCAGAACATTTGCCTTGGCGATATCCTGAAAAACTCGGGCTATGAAAACTACTTTATGCAGGGTGCAAACCTGCGCTTTGCCGGGAAAGATGTGTTCCTGAAATCCCACGGTTTCGATCACCTGTATGGTTCCGAAGAGCTGAAAACCACGGTGGCCGATCCGGCTTACCGCAACGACTGGGGCTTTTACGACGATACCGTTCTGGATGAAACCTGGAAGAAATTCGAGGAGCTTTCCCGCGCCGGTAAACGCTTCTCGCTGTTTGCGTTGACCGTTGACACGCATCATCCGGATGGTTTCGTCTCACGCACCTGTAAACGTCAGGGCTACGACATTGACGGTAAAAACAACAAGTCGTTCAGCGCCGTGACCTGTAGCCAGGAGCATATCGCGGCGTTAATCGAGAAAATCAAAGCGTCGCCGTATTTCAAAAATACGGTCATTGTCGTCTCATCTGACCATCTGGCGATGAAAAACAGCGCCTGGGATGAGCTGAATAAGCTTGATCGCAGCAACCTGTTCTTTGTGCTGCGCGGCGATAAACCGCAGCAGGAGATCATTGCCGCTAAACGTAACTCGATGGATAACGGCGCTACCGTGCTGGATATTCTGGGTGGTGATAACTTCATTGGCCTGGGCCGCAGTACGCTTTCG
Source organism: Enterobacter cloacae complex sp. IR5403 (assembly GCF_049238705.1). Taxonomy (NCBI): domain Bacteria; kingdom Pseudomonadati; phylum Pseudomonadota; class Gammaproteobacteria; order Enterobacterales; family Enterobacteriaceae; genus Enterobacter; species Enterobacter cloacae complex sp. IR5403. Next base: position 60,701 of record NZ_JBMKHP010000013.1, read on the forward strand.
GGTCAGTCCCTGTCGGAAATCTTCCTCAACATGAAGGAAAAAATCCTCGCCTGGAAACCGGATATCATTCGTCTGTGGAACTTCCCGAAAGAGATAAAAGATTTCACCATCGATCAGGATAAAAAAATGATCGCGTTCTCCGGCAGCCATTTCCGCCTGCCACTGCTGCTGCGCGTGTCGGATAACCGCGTCGAGCCGCTGCCGGAAAGTGAATACTCCGCGCCACTGCGCTTCCAGCTGGCGGAATTTGCCCCGCGCGATAATTTCGTCTGGGTCGACAAATGCTACAAAATGGGCCAGCTCTGGTCGCAACAGCTGTCGCTGTCCACCGACTGGTGCGTCTCTCAGGGGCAACTCGGCGGCGAGCAGACCGTGCAACACGTTGACAAACCGCAGTGGCAGGGAAAAACCGGGTTTAAAGATACGGTTATTGATACCGCACGCTATCAGCGCAACGTAGACCTGCTGAAAATCGTCGACAACGACATTCGTTATAAAACAGACAGCTTCATCTTTAATGTTGCCGGCGCGCCGGAAGAGGTGAAGCAGTTCAGCGGTATTTCACGGCCGGAATCCTGGGGGCGCTGGTCTAACGCGCAGTTGGGCGATGAGGTGAAAATTGAGTATACCCATCCGCTGCCGGAGAAATTCGATCTGGTGATCACCGCCAGGGCATTTGGTCCCAACGCAAACCGTCCTATACCGGTGCGCGTCGGTGATAAAGAACAGACGCTGACGCTGAGCAATGACGTCACCACCAGCACGCTGCACTTCGATAACCCAACGCGCAGCAATACGCTGGTCATTGTGCCACCCGATCCGCAGTCCACTAACGAAGGGAATATTCTCGGTCACGCTCCGCGCAAGCTGGGGATCGGCATGGTGGAGATTAAAATTGTGAGCAGCGCTGGCTGATGACGGCGTTCACCCTTCGCCCGACGCGCATCGACGATGTCGCTGCCCTGCCCGCCATCGAACGCGCAGCGGGGCAGCGGTTTCGCGACGTTCCTGAGCTGGCCTGGCTGGCAGACAATGAGGTTATTTCCGTTGAAGATCACCTCGGTTACGCCGGACGCGGATTAAGCTGGCTGGCGCTGGCTGACGACAGGCCCGTGGGTTTTATTCTCGCCGAAGCTCATCCATCGTCGCTGTTTATTGTGGAACTGTCGGTTCACCTGGACTGGCAGGGACGAGGTCTTGGACGCCAGTTAATCGCCCGTGCCGCCGCGCATGCCCGCAGTCTGGGGCTGAACTCGCTGACGTTAACGACGTTTCGTGATGTCCCGTGGAATGCGCCCTTCTACAGGCGATTAGGGTTTGAAATGATGACGACGCTGACGCCGGAACTGCGCCAGAAACGCGAGGAAGAGACGGCGCACGGTTTAGCGTATGGTTCCCGCTGCGCCATGCGCCTGCCTCTGTAAAATCGCCCGGTGGCGCTGCGCTTACCGGGCCTACAAAACCCAATTCCGAAGGACAAGTCAGACGCAGCCGCCCCCGACAAAACCCACAATCCGTAGGCCGGGTAAGGCGAAGCTGCCACCCGGCGCAACGCACATCCCTCAGGCCGGGTCAGGCGTAGCCGCCACCCGGCAAAACGCACAGCGTCAGAACGTTTCCCAGTTATCGCCCGCGTCTGCGGTCGCCGGTTTACGCGCCACTACCGGTGAAGCAACGCTTTTCGCCGAGGCGAACTCGCGCGCCTTCATCTGTTCCTGCTGAATACGGAACACCGCAACGGCCTGCGTCAGACGGCTCGCCTGCTCTTCCAGTGCCGCGGCCGCGGCCGCTGACTCTTCCACCAGCGAGGCGTTCTGCTGGGTCACGCGATCCATCTCAGCCACCGCGAGCCCAACCTGGTCGATACCGCGGCTCTGCTCGTCAGACGCAGACGCGATTTCGCCCATGATGTCCGTCACGCGCGTTACCGCATTCACGATCTCGCCCATGGTTTCACCCGCGCTTTCCACCAGCGTTGAACCAATTTCCACGCGCCCCACGGAATCTTCAATCAGGCTCTTGATCTCGCGAGCCGCCTGGGCGCTGCGCTGCGCCAGGTTTCGGACTTCACCTGCAACCACCGCAAAACCACGGCCCTGCTCGCCCGCACGTGCCGCTTCTACCGCCGCGTTCAGCGCCAGAATATTGGTCTGGAAGGCAATCCCGTCGATCACGCTAATAATGTCGGCGATTTTCTGCGAACTGCCGGCGATGTCGCGCATGGTCTGCACCACGTTATCCACCACCTTACCGCCTTTCTGCGCGGTTTCAGACGCGCTCAGGGCCAGGTTGCTCGCCTGACGGGCGTTCTCGGCGTTCTGCTTCACGGTGGCAGTCAGCTGTTCCATGCTGGCGGCGGTCTCTTCCAGAGAGGCAGCCTGCTGTTCGGTACGGGATGAGAGATCGTTATTGCCCATCGAGATTTCGCTCGCACCGCTGTAAATGGCGTTTGCGCCGTTACGCACGTCACCCACGGTACGCACCAGCTCGCCCTGCATGTGGCGCAGGGAGTCAGCCAGTTCCCCCATCTCGTTGGAGCCTTCCACGTCGATGCGCTTCACCAGGTCGCCGCTGGCGATATGTCGAATGCTGTCAATCAGACGGTTCAGCGGCGAAATCAGCGCCTGACGAATGCCCAGCCAGACGGCAACAATCACCACCAGCACCGCAGCCAGCACACTAATCAGCACCCAGATAGCCTGGCGGTAAGAACTGTTGCTGTCTTCAACCGCGGTCTGATACAGCGCGTCGTTCTGTTGCAGGTAGGTGACGTACTGCTTCTCAAAGCCATCCTGATAGCTCTGGGTCGGCTGGTCGAAGAACTCGTTGATCTTGCCCGCCCCCAGCAGCTGGATCAGCTCGGCCAGCGCGCCATGGTAGATATCGTAATTACGTTTGATTTCCAGTGCCGCAGCGTCGCTCTGACGCGGGTCGCGCGGCAGCGCTTCGTAATCCGCCCAGTTTTTTTCCGCCTGTTTCAGAGACGCAGAGGCAATCTGCATCAGCTCGGCGACGGTTGAGCCGCTGCCGATATTGTTCTGATCCATCATGTAGCGGATACCCGCGCGGTTCAGGGTGTTACGGGTTTGCAGCAGCGCCACCCAGCTACCGTTCAGGGTGGATTGTTGCTGGCGAATGGTTTGTAGAATGGTGAAATTCTCTTTGTCATGCTTCAGGGCATTGAAGAAAAGACCACCGGATGTGAGTTGTAAAAGGCCAAATATCGCTAAAACCAGCAGTAAGCTGGTGACAATCTTGATACGATTTAACATGTTTTCTCTTTCCTCAGACAGATACAGAATTTTCGGCCTGGAAAGGGAAAACTTTACGAAAATCATCCTGGAATTTAGGGTTTTTACTCTTCGTCCCGCGCGGCAATATGTCGGTTTCCGAGTTCAATAAACTCTTCCAGCAGCGCCGTGAGCTGCGTCATCTTCTCCGGAGTATATTCCGCCTCAATCTGCTGATACGCCTCTTCCACCTGAGCCTGCGCACGCTGGTACAGCGCGTTGCCTTCTTTCGTCAGCGACACGTATAGCTTGCGCTGGTCGTTCACCGGCTTTAAGCGCAGCACCAGACCGTCGCGCTCCATCCGCGTCAGAATGCCGGTCAGGCTTGGGCGCAAAATGCAGGTGCGGAACGCCAGATCGTGAAAATCCATGGAGGGATGCTCGGCCAGCACGCGGACGATACGCCACTGCTGCTCGGTCAGATTATGCCGCTTCACTATCGGGCGGAAGTAGCCCATCGCCGCTTCACGCGCCTGCAACAGTGCGATGGTTAATGAGTCATGCATCACCTTCCCCTTACATCATTAACAAGTAAACAATTTAAAACAGATGCTTTTATAGACAACACGTTGTAACCCAAAAAGTCTAACAGAAACAACGTCATTTTTTTAATGACTTGATTTAAATGATAATTCACCTTTTTATGTAAATTTATTGTTATTCATATCACAAATTATTCACTTCTGATTGCGAAACGAACAGCAAAAGCATAAAACCAGATCATTAACATATTAATGAAATCAAAACCGGACAACCGGTTTGAGGAGTATGGGAATGAAAGGTACTGTTTTTGCCGTAGCGCTAAACCACCAGAGCCAGCGTGCAGCCTGGGCTGAAGCGTTTGAAAAAGCCCCCTATAACGCGCCGCCAAAAACGGCGGTGTGGTTTATCAAGCCACATAACACCGTTATTCGCGCAGGCGAGCCGATTCCCTTCCCGCAGGGAGAAACCGTGTTAAGCGGCGCAACGGTGGCGCTGGTGGTGGGCAAAACCGCCAGCAAAGTACGCGTTGAAGAGGCGGCGGCGTACATCGCTGGCTACGCGCTGGCCAACGAAATCAGCCTGCCGGAAGAGAGCTTCTATCGCCCGGCGATTAAAGCCAAATGCCGGGATGGATTTTGCCCGCTCGGCGAACCTGTCGCCGTTGATAACGTGGACAACCTGACCATCATCACCGAGATCAACGGACGCGAAGCGGACCACTGGAACACGGCCGATCTGCACCGCAACGCCGCCGAACTGCTGAGCGCCCTGAGCGAATTTGCCACCCTGAACCCCGGCGATGCGATATTGCTCGGTACTCCGCAAAGCCGCGTCGAAATTCGCCCGGGCGATCGGGTACGCATTCTGGCAGAAGGATTTCCGCCACTGGAAAACCCGGTAGTGGCGGAACGCGATGTTACCATCGCTTCGCGCACGCCGCCGCACGCCACGCTGTTCGCCCTCGGCCTGAACTACGCCGACCACGCCAGCGAGCTGGACTTCAAGCCCCCCACCGAACCGCTGGTGTTTATCAAAGCGCCGAACACCTTTAACGGCGACAACCAGACCTCGGTGCGCCCAGACAACATTGAATACATGCATTACGAAGCCGAGCTGGTGGTGGTCATCGGCAAAACCGCGCGCAAGGTCAGCGAAGCCGAGGCGATGGAGTATGTTGCGGGCTACACGGTGTGCAACGACTACGCCATCCGCGATTATCTCGAAAACTACTATCGCCCGAACCTGCGGGTGAAAAGCCGCGACGGGCTGACCCCCATCAGCCCGAACGTGGTGCCAAAAGAAGCCATTCCTGACCCGCACAACCTTCGTCTTCGCACCTACGTCAACGGTGAACTGCGTCAGGAAGGCACCACGGCAGACCTGATCTTCAGCATCCCCTACTTGATTGCGTATCTGAGCGATTTTATGACCCTGCAACCGGGCGACATGATTGCCACCGGCACGCCGAAGGGGCTGTCCGACGTGGTGCCGGGCGATGAGGTGGTGGTGGAAGTGGAAGGCGTAGGCCGCCTGGTAAACCGAATTGTCAGTGAGGAGACTGCAAAATGAAAAAGATTAACCACTGGATCAACGGGAAAAACGTCGCCGGAAGTGAGTACTTCCACACCACTAACCCGGCCTCCGGCGAAGTGCTGGCAGAAGTGGCCTCCGGCGGCGAAGCCGAAATCCATCAGGCCGTTGCCGCCGCCAAAGAGGCGTTCCCAAAATGGGCCAACCTGCCGATGAAGGAGCGCGCGCGCCTGATGCGTCGCCTGGGGGAGCTGATCGACCAGAACGTGCCGGACATTGCCGCGATGGAAACCGCCGACACCGGCCTGCCGATCCACCAGACCAAAAACGTGCTCATTCCGCGCGCCTCGCACAACTTCGAGTTCTTCGCCGAGGTGTGCCAGCAGATGAACGGCAAAACCTACCCGGTCGACGACAAGATGCTCAACTACACCCTCGTGCAGCCGGTAGGCGTTTGCGCGCTGGTGTCGCCGTGGAACGTGCCGTTTATGACCGCCACCTGGAAAGTCGCGCCCTGCCTGGCGCTCGGAAACACCGCGGTGCTGAAGATGTCTGAACTCTCCCCGCTGACCGCCGACCGTCTGGGCGAGCTGGCCCTCGAAGCGGGCATTCCGGCGGGCGTGCTGAACGTGGTGCAGGGCTATGGCGCCACGGCGGGCGACGCGCTGGTGCGTCATCATGACGTGCGTGCCGTCTCCTTCACCGGCGGCACCGCCACCGGGCGCAACATCATGAAAAACGCCGGGCTGAAGAAGTATTCCATGGAGCTGGGCGGCAAATCGCCGGTATTGATTTTTGAAGACGCGGACATCGAGCGCGCGCTGGACGCCGCTCTGTTTACCATCTTCTCCATCAACGGCGAACGCTGCACCGCCGGCTCGCGCATCTTCATTCAGCAGAGCATCTACCCGGAGTTCGTCAAACGCTTTGCCGAGCGCGCCAATCGCCTGCGCGTGGGCGACCCGACCGATCCGAACACCCAGATTGGCGCGCTCATCAGCAAGCCACACTGGGAAAAAGTCTCCGGCTATATCCGCCTCGGTATTGAAGAGGGGGCAACCCTTCTGGCGGGCGGCCCGGACAAACCGACCGATCTGCCTGCGCACCTGAAAGGCGGCAACTTCCTGCGCCCGACCGTGCTGGCGGATGTCGATAACCGCATGCGCGTGGCGCAGGAAGAGATCTTCGGGCCGGTGGCCTGCCTGCTGCCGTTTAAGGACGAAGCGGAAGGGCTGCGCCTGGCGAACGACGTGGAGTATGGCCTGGCGTCGTACATCTGGACACAGGACGTCAGCAAAGTGCTGCGTCTGGCGCACAACATCGAAGCGGGCATGGTATTCGTTAACACCCAGAACGTGCGCGACCTGCGCCAGCCGTTTGGCGGCGTGAAGGCCTCCGGCACCGGACGTGAGGGCGGCGAGTACAGCTTCGAGGTCTTCGCGGAGATGAAGAACGTCTGCATCTCCATGGGCGACCATCCGATTCCAAAGTGGGGGATCTGATCATGGGAAAATTAGCGTTAGCGGCAAAAATCACCCACGTCCCGTCGATGTACCTCTCTGAGCTGCCGGGCAAAAACCACGGCTGCCGCCAGTCGGCCATCGACGGGCATAAAGAGATCAGCAAGCGCTGCCGCGAGCTGGGCGTGGACACCATTATCGTCTTCGACACCCACTGGCTGGTGAACAGCGCGTATCACATCAACTGCGCGGATCATTTCTCAGGCGTCTACACCAGCAACGAGCTGCCGCATTTTATTCGCGACATGACCTACGACTACGACGGCAACCCGGAACTCGGCCAGTTGATCGCCGACGAAGCGGTGAAGCTTGGCGTGCGCGCCAAGGCGCACAACATCCCGAGCCTGAAGCTGGAGTACGGCACGCTGGTGCCGATGCGCTACATGAACGCGGATAAGCACTTCAAAGTGGTCTCCATCTCGGCGTTCTGCACGGTTCACGACTTCGCCGACAGCCGCAGGCTGGGCGAGGCCATCGTCAGCGCCATCGAAAAATACGACGGCACCGTGGCGGTGCTCGCCAGCGGCTCGCTGTCGCACCGCTTTATCGACGACCAGCGCGCGGAGGAAGGGATGAACAGCTACACCCGCGAGTTTGATCGCCAGATGGACGAGCGGGTGGTCAAGCTGTGGCGCGAGGGTCAGTTCAAGGAATTTTGCAGCATGCTGCCGGAGTACGCCGACTACTGCTACGGCGAGGGCAACATGCACGACACGGTGATGCTGCTGGGAATGCTCGGCTGGGACAAATACGACGGTAAGGTGGAGTTTCTCACCGAGCTGTTCGCCAGCTCCGGCACCGGCCAGGTCAACGCCGTTTTCCCGCTGCCCGCGTAAGGAGCCACCATGCCGCATTTTATTGCTGAATGTACCGACAACATCCGCGAGCAGGCCGACCTGCCGGGGCTGTTCGCCAAAGTGAACGAGGCGCTCGCCGCCACGGGCATCTTCCCCATCGGCGGCATCCGCAGCCGCGCCCACTGGCTGGACACCTGGCAGATGGCCGACGGTAAGCACGATTACGCCTTTGTGCATATGACGCTGAAGATCGGCGCGGGGCGCAGCCTGGAGAGCCGGAAAGAGGTCGGTGAAATGCTGTTTGCGCTGATTAAAGATCATTTCGCAGCGCTGATGAACAGCCGGTATCTGGCGCTGTCGTTCGAGCTCGACGAGCTACACCCGACGCTCAATTACAAGCAGAACAACGTGCACGCGTTGTTTAAGTAGCCGTTTGCTCGCCCGGTGGCGCTGCGCTTACCGGGCCTACAACGACCCCAAACCGTAGGCCGGGTAAGCGCAGCGCCACCCGGCAACAGCAGCACCGAACCGTAGGCCGGGTAAGCGAAGCGCCACCCGGCAACAGCCGCACAAAGGATACGCCATGCTCGACAAAAACACCCATACCCTGATCGCCCACCGCCTGCATCAGGCGGAACAATCCCAGGAGCAGATCCGCGCGATCTCGCTGGAATACCCGGAGATCACCATTGAAGACGCCTACGCCGTTCAGCGCGAATGGGTCAGCCTGAAGATCGCCGAAGGCCGCGTGCTGAAGGGCCACAAGATCGGCCTCACCTCCAAAGCGATGCAGGCCAGCTCGCAGATCAGCGAGCCGGACTACGGCGCGCTGCTGGACGATATGTTCTTCCACGACGGCAGCGACATTCCCGTGGATCGCTTTATCGTCCCGCGCATCGAAGTAGAGCTGGCCTTCGTGCTGGCAAAACCGCTGCGCGGCCCGAACTGCACGATCTTCGACGTCTACAACGCCACGGATTACGTCATCCCCGCTCTGGAGCTGATCGACGCGCGCTGCCATAACATCGACCCGGAAACCCAGCGCCCACGCAAGGTGTTCGACACCATCTCCGATAACGCCGCCAACGCGGGTGTGATCCTCGGCGGCCGCCCGATTAAACCCGACGAGCTGGATCTGCGCTGGATCTCCGCCCTGCTCTACCGCAACGGCGTGATCGAAGAGACCGGGGTCGCCGCAGGCGTACTTAACCACCCGGCGAACGGCGTGGCGTGGCTGGCGAACAAACTCGCGCCGTACGACGTGCAGCTTGAGCCAGGCCAGATCATCCTCGGCGGCTCGTTTACCCGCCCGGTTGCCGCCAGCAGAGGCGACACCTTCCACGTCGACTACGGCAACATGGGCTCGATTAGCTGCCGCTTTGTGTAGGAGTGCACCATGGAAAACGCATTTAAGACCGCGCTGAAAGCCGGAAAGCCGCAAATCGGCCTGTGGCTGGGGCTGACCAGCAGCTACAGCGCTGAGCTACTTGCCGGGGCCGGTTTTGACTGGCTGCTGATCGACGGGGAGCACGCGCCGAACAGCGTGCAGACCGTCCTGACTCAGCTCCAGGCCATCGCCCCTTATCCCAGCCAGCCGGTGGTGCGCCCGTCGTGGAACGATCCGGTGCAGATCAAGCAGCTGCTGGACGTGGGGGCGCAAACCCTGCTGGTGCCGATGGTGCAAAACGCCGACGAAGCCCGTCTGGCGGTGAGCGCCACCCGTTATCCGCCTGCCGGCATTCGCGGCGTCGGCAGCGCGCTGGCGCGGGCGTCGCGCTGGAACCGCATCCCGGATTACCTGCAACAGGCTAACGACGCCATGTGCGTGCTGGTGCAGATCGAAACCCGCGAGGCGCTGAAAAACCTGCCGCAGATCCTGGACGTGGAAGGGGTAGACGGCGTGTTTATCGGCCCGGCGGATCTGAGCGCCGACATGGGCTTCGCCGGTAATCCGCAGCACCCGGAGGTGCAGGCCGCCATTGAACAGGCGATCGCGCAGATCCTCAGCGCGGGCAAAGCGCCCGGCATCCTGATGGCGAATGAACAGCTGGCAAAACGCTATCTCAGCCTCGGCGCGTTGTTTGTCGCGGTCGGCGTGGATACCACCCTGCTCGCCCGCAGCGCCGAAGCGCTGGCGGCCCGCTTTACCGACGTCACCACAGCAGTTGATAACAATAAATCCGTCTACTAAACGTACGATGTGGAGCGCAACATGACGACCTCAACCCTGCATACTAAAGCTGTTGAACATCGCGTTATTAATAAGCTGTTCCGTCGTTTGATCGTGTTTCTTTTTATCCTGTTTGTTTTCTCGTTTCTCGATCGCATCAACATCGGCTTTGCCGGGCTGACGATGGGCAAAGATCTGGGCCTCACGTCGACCATGTTTGGCCTGGCTGCGACCCTGTTTTATGTGACCTACGTGCTGTGCGGGATCCCCAGCAACATCATGCTGGCGAAGGTCGGCGCCCGCCGCTGGATCGCCGGGATCATGGTGGTGTGGGGCATCGCCTCTACCTGCACCATGTTCGCCACCAGCCCCGAAACGCTCTATGTCCTGCGCATGCTGGTGGGCATTGCCGAAGCTGGCTTCCTGCCGGGCATTCTGGTCTATCTCACCTGGTGGTTCCCGGCGTATCACCGCGCCCGCGCCAACTCGCTGTTTATGATCGCCATGCCGGTGACCATGATGCTCGGTTCGATCCTCTCCGGGTACATTCTGGCAATGGACGGGCTGTGGAACCTGAAGGGCTGGCAGTGGCTGTTCCTGCTGGAGGGGCTGCCGTCGGTGGTGCTCGGCGTGGTGACCTGGTTCTACCTTAACGACACGCCGGATCAGGCCACCTGGCTGGATGATGACGAAAAGCAGGCACTCAAAACGATGATCGCCCGCGAGCAGGAGCTGGCCATTGCGCACGTCGCCACGCCGCGCTCGACGCTGCGCGAGGTGCTGACGCCCGCCGTGCTGCTCTACACGCTGGCCTACTTCTGCCTGACGAATACGCTGAGCGCGATCAACATCTGGACGCCGCAGATCCTGCAAAGCTTCAACACCGGCAGCAGCAATATCGTCATCGGCCTGCTGGCGGCGATCCCGCAGTTTTGCACCATCCTCGGGATGATCTGGTGGAGCCGCCGCTCCGACAGGCTGAAAGAGCGAAAAAAGCACACCATCCTGCCGTATCTGTTTGCCGCGGCGGGATGGATGCTGGCCTCGGCGACCGATCACAGCCTGATCCAGCTGCTTGGCATCATCATGGCCTCAACCGGATCGTTTACCGCCATGGCGATATTCTGGACCACGCCGGATCAGGTTATTAGCCTGCAATCCCGCGCGGTGGCGCTGGCGGTGATCAACGCCATCGGCAACGTCGGGTCTGCCGTCAGCCCATTGCTGATTGGTATTCTGCGCGACGCGACCGGCAGCTTCAGCTCGGGACTGTGGTTCGTGGCGGGTCTGCTGGTGGTGGGCGCACTGGTGCTGACGCGCATTCCGATGACGCAGCGGGATCAACAGAGGAACGATCATGTGCCAGAGCCCCATCGCCAACATTGATATCAGCAAAGAGTACGACGAAAGTCTGGGCACCGACGATGTGCACTACCAGTCGTTTGCCCGCATGGCGGCCTTTTTTGGCCGCGACATGCAGGCGCACCGCCACGACCAGTATTTTCAGATGCATTTTCTCGACACCGGGCAGATTGAGCTCCAGCTTGACGACCATCGCTACTCGGTGCAGGCACCGCTGTTCGTGCTGACGCCGCCGTCGGTGCCGCACGCGTTTATCACCGAATCCGACAGCGACGGCCACGTACTGACGGTACGCGAGGATCTCATCTGGCCGCTGTTAGAAGTGCTCTACCCCGGCACGCGGGAAGCGTTCGGCCTGCCGGGGATCTGCCTGTCGCTTGCCGACAGGCCTGACGAGCTGGCGGCGCTGAAGCACTACTGGCAGCTGATTGCCCGGGAATCCACGGAACAGCTGCCGGGCCGTGAGCATACGCTGGTCCTGCTGGCGCAGGCCGTTTTTACCCTGCTGCTGCGAAACGCAAAGCTCGACGACCACGCTTCGGGCGGCATGCGCGGTGAGCTGAAGCTGTTTCAGCGCTTTAACCAGCTGACAGATGCTCATTACCACGAGCACTGGACGGTGCCGGAATACGCCAGCGAACTGCATCTCACCGAATCCCGCCTGACCGATATCTGTCGCCGCTTCGCCAACCGCTCGCCGAAACGGCTGATCTTCGACCGCCAGCTGCGGGAAGCCAGACGTTTGCTGCTGTTTTCCGACAGCACCGTGAGCGACATTGCCTGGCAGCTGGGGTTTAAAGATCCGGCCTATTTCGCCCGTTTTTTTAACCGACTGACGGGGTGCTCACCCAGCGCGTACCGGGCGCAGAAAGTACCGGTATCGCCTGTTCCCCTCACCCCTGCCCTCTCCCAAAGGGAGAGGGAGTAACCGTCCCCTCTCCCTTTGGGAGAGGGTTAGGGTGAGGGAAATCACACTCTGCGATCTCTCGCGAAAAGTACCTGCCGTTGTCCCAATCGTCCCTTCACGTTCCGCCCCTCTCAAGCTTCAATTAAACAACAAAAACAAAACATAAATTTAACAATCATCTTCCGATACGAGGTCCCTATGAAGCCTGAAGATTTCCGCGCTGATGCCAAACGTCCGTTAACCGGTGAAGAGTATTTAAAAAGCCTGCAAGATGGCCGTGAGATTTATATCTACGGCGAGCGCGTTAAGGACGTCACTACCCACCCGGCATTTCGTAATGCGGCGGCGTCCATCGCCCAGATGTACGATGCCCTGCACAAGCCAGACATGCAGGATACCCTCTGCTGGGGCACCGACACCGGCAGCGGCGGCTACACCCATAAATTCTTCCGCGTGGCGAAAAGCGCCGACGATCTGCGCCAGCAGCGCGACGCTATCGCCGAGTGGTCGCGCCTGAGCTACGGCTGGATGGGGCGCACGCCGGACTACAAAGCCGCGTTCGGCTGCGCGCTCGGCGCTAACCCTGCCTTCTACGGTCAGTTCGAGCAGAACGCCCGCAACTGGTACACCCGTATTCAGGAAACCGGCCTGTACTTTAACCACGCCATCGTCAACCCGCCGATCGACCGCCATAAACCGGCGGACGAGGTGAAAGACGTTTACATCAAGCTGGAGAAAGAGACCGACGCCGGGATCATCGTCAGCGGCGCGAAAGTGGTGGCCACCAACTCGGCATTAACCCATTACAACATGATCGGTTTTGGCTCGGCACAGGTGATGGGCGAAAACCCGGACTTCGCGCTGATGTTCGTCGCGCCGATGGATGCCGAAGGGGTGAAGCTGATCTCCCGCGCCTCTTACGAGATGGTGGCAGGGGCGACCGGCTCTCCGTACGACTACCCGCTCTCCAGCCGCTTTGACGAGAACGACGCCATTCTGGTGATGGATCATGTGCTGATCCCGTGGGAAAACGTGCTGATCTACCGCGATTTCGACCGCTGCCGTCGCTGGACGATGGAGGGTGGCTTCGCCCGCATGTACCCGCTTCAGGCCTGCGTGCGTCTGGCAGTGAAGCTCGACTTCATCACCGCTCTGCTGAAGAAGTCGCTGGAGTGTACCGGCACCCTCGAGTTCCGCGGCGTGCAGGCGGATCTCGGCGAAGTAGTGGCGTGGCGCAACATGTTCTGGGCGCTGAGCGACTCCATGTGCTCCGAAGCCACGCCGTGGGTAAACGGCGCGTATCTGCCTGACCACGCGGCGTTACAGACCTACCGCGTGATGGCGCCAATGGCCTATGCGAAGATCAAGAACATCATCGAACGTAACGTGACCTCCGGGTTGATCTACCTGCCGTCCAGCGCGCGGGACCTGAACAACCCGCAGATCGACCAGTACCTGGCGAAGTACGTGCGCGGCTCTAACGGGATGGATCATGTCGAACGCATCAAGATTCTGAAACTGATGTGGGATGCCATCGGCAGCGAGTTTGGCGGACGTCATGAGCTGTACGAAATCAACTACTCCGGTAGCCAGGATGAGATCCGCCTGCAATGCCTGCGTCAGGCGCAAAGCTCCGGCAACATGGACAAGATGATGGCGATGGTTGACCGCTGCATGTCCGAGTACGACCAGCACGGCTGGACCGTACCGCACCTGCACAACAACACTGATATCAACATGCTGGATAAGCTGCTGAAATAACGCAGCGGGAGGTTTCAATGCAATCTGAAGAACGCCTGCGTTTTCGCGACGCGATGGCCAGCCTGTCGGCGGCGGTGAATGTGGTCACTACCGAGGGCGATGCGGGTCGCTGCGGCATTACCGCCACCGCCGTCTGTTCGGTCACGGACACACCACCTTCGGTCATGGTCTGCATCAACGCCAACAGCGCCATGAACCCGGTCTTCCAGGGCAACGGCAAACTGTGCGTCAACGTGCTGAACCATGAGCAGGAGATCATGGCTCGCCACTTTGCCGGGATGACCGGCATGGCAATGGAGGAGCGCTTTGCTCTCTCCTGCTGGCAGAAGGGACCGCTGGCGCAGCCGGTGCTGAAAGGCGCTCTGGCAAGCCTGGAAGGTGAGATAACCCAGGTGCAAACCATTGGCACCCATCTGGTCTACCTTGTGGAGATTAAGAACATCATCCTCAGCAGCGAGGGGCACGGCCTGATCTACTTCAAACGCCGTTTCCACCCGGTGATGATGGAGATGGAAGCCGCAGTTTGAGCCCGTTGCACAAAAAAACGTTAAGGTTTCCGCAAAGGTGCGCCGTTAACTATCCATAAGATAAATTTTCCGGGGCGGCTGGCGACGTCGTCAGCCGCCCCCTTAACGCTGGAAAGTCTTATGGCCCCTTCACCCCGAAGCCGCTCGGCTGAACGTCTGGTTGAAATCATTATTGCCCTGCACCGCAACGGAAGCGTTAATCGCCGCGATCTGATGCATAAATTTGGCATTACCGAACGCACGGTGTACCGCGATTTACAGGCGCTTTCCCCGATTATTGAACACGACGGCAAAGGGCGCTATCAGCTGCTGCCTGCGTATCAGCCTTGCCGCTGCGCGCACTTCCCTGAAGCGAACGACGAAACCCCGCAGGGTTAGATTATTCTCAGTGATCTCAATCACATATTTTCTTCCACCGGGGGTGAGCCTTAACCACTTACCCTCGCTTTTGACCGCTCACGCATCGCTTTCAACCACTCACCTATTTACCGTGCTTTACACGCGCGAGGATCTGGCACGATCGCTCCAGCATTAATCAACACCTCCTCACAACGAACCCTGACCCTTTTTTCTTTACATAAAAAACCAGGTCTTATTATGGATACTAAAAAACTACTTAAGCACGTGCCCTGGGCCATACTCGGGATCATCGGTGCTTTCTGTCTGGCGGTTGTCGCATTACGCCGGGGCGAGCACGTCAGCGCCCTGTGGATCGTGGTCGCGTCGGTTTCCGTCTATCTTGTGGCTTATCGCTACTACAGCTTGTACATCGCGCAGAAGGTCATGAAGCTCGACCCGACGCGCGCCACCCCGGCGGTCATTAACAACGACGGCCTGAACTACGTGCCAACCAACCGTTACGTGCTGTTTGGTCACCACTTCGCCGCCATTGCAGGCGCGGGTCCGCTGGTCGGTCCGGTGCTGGCTGCGCAGATGGGCTACCTGCCGGGTACGCTCTGGCTGCTGGCGGGCGTGGTGCTGGCGGGAGCGGTGCAGGACTTTATGGTGCTGTTTATCTCCTCGCGCCGTAACGGTTCGTCGCTGGGCGAGATGATCAAAGAGGAGATGGGCCGCGTGCCGGGCACCATCGCCCTGTTCGGCTGCTTCCTGATCATGATCATCATCCTGGCGGTGCTGGCCCTGATCGTGGTGAAAGCGCTGGCCGAAAGTCCGTGGGGGGTCTTCACCGTCTGCTCTACCGTACCGATTGCGCTGTTCATGGGCATTTACATGCGCTTCCTGCGCCCTGGCCGCGTTGGCGAGGTGTCGGTCATCGGTATCGTGCTGCTGGTTGCCTCCATCTACTTCGGCGGCGTGATTGCGCACGACCCGTACTGGGGCCCGGCGCTGACATTTAAAGACACCACCATCACCTTCGCGCTAATCGGTTACGCGTTCATCTCAGCGCTGCTGCCGGTGTGGCTGATTCTGGCCCCGCGTGACTACCTGGCGACCTTCCTGAAAATCGGCGTTATCGTCGGGCTGGCCATTGGTATTGTGATCATCAACCCGGAGCTGAAAATGCCGGCGGTGACGCAGTACATTGACGGTACCGGTCCGCTGTGGAAAGGCGCCCTGTTCCCGTTCCTGTTTATCACCATCGCCTGCGGCGCCGTATCTGGCTTCCACGCGCTGATCTCCTCTGGCACCACGCCGAAGCTGATGGCCAACGAAACCGACGCGCGCTTCATCGGTTATGGCGCGATGCTGATGGAATCCTTCGTGGCGATCATGGCGCTGGTTGCGGCATCGATTATCGAGCCAGGCCTGTACTTTGCGATGAACACCCCACCGGCGGGTCTCGGCATCACCATGCCAAACCTGCATGAGATGGGCGGCGAAAATACCGCGCTGATCATGGCGCAGCTGAAAGACGCCAGCGCACACGCGGCGGCGACCGTCAGCTCCTGGGGCTTCGTGATTTCGCCTGAGCAAATCATGCAGACCGCGAAAGACATCGGCGAACCGTCCGTGCTGAACCGCGCAGGTGGCGCGCCAACGCTGGCGGTGGGTATCGCACACGTATTCCACAAAGTGCTGCCATGGGCGGACATGGGCTTCTGGTACCACTTCGGTATTCTGTTTGAAGCGCTGTTCATCCTCACCGCGCTGGATGCTGGTACGCGTGCAGGCCGCTTCATGTTGCAGGATCTGCTGGGTAACTTCGTGCCATTCCTGAAGAAAACCGACTCTCTGGTGGCCGGTGTTCTGGGCACTGCGGGCTGCGTAGGCCTGTGGGGTTATCTGCTGTATCAGGGCGTTGTTGACCCGCTGGGCGGCGTGAAGAGCCTGTGGCCGCTGTTCGGTATCTCTAACCAGATGCTGGCGGCTGTGGCCCTGGTGCTGGGTACCGTTGTCCTCGTGAAGATGAAACGCACCAAGTACATCTGGGTCACCGTGGTGCCTGCGCTGTGGCTGCTACTCTGCACCACCTGGGCGCTGGGTCTGAAACTGTTCAGCACCAACCCGCAGCTGGAAGGCTTCTTCTTCATGGCTAACCAGTACAAAGAGAAGATTGCCGCAGGCGGCGCGGATCTGACCGCGCAGCAGATTGCCAACATGAACCATATCGTGGTGAACAACTACACCAACGCGGGTCTGAGCATTCTGTTCCTGGTGGTGGTGTACAGCATTATCTTCTACGGCATCAAAACCTGGATGAAAGTGCGTAACGTTGAGGGCCGTACGGACAAAGAAACCCCGTACGTACCGGTGCCGGAAGGCGGCGTGAAGACCTCTTCACACCATTAATAAAATGGCGGGTGGCGCTGCGCTGACCCGCCCTACAACGGTACTGTAGGCCCGGTAAGCGTAGCGCCACCGGGCTTTTTCTTATCAGGACACGTTATGTTTGGTAACTTAGGCGAAGCGAAAAAATACCTTGGTCAGGCGGCGAAAATGCTGATTGGCATTCCGGACTATGACAACTACGTTGAGCATATGAAGACCAATCATCCGGATAAGCCGTACATGACCTACACTGAATTCTTCCGCGAGCGTCAGGAAGCGCGCTACGGCGGAAGTGGAGAAGGCGGCGTCCGCTGCTGCTAAAGGAGAAACCATGACCCCGATTGCCGTTACCCTGCTGACCGGTTTCCTCGGCGCCGGTAAAACCACCCTGCTGCGCCATATCCTGAATGAACAGCACGGCTTCAAAATCGCCGTCATCGAAAACGAATTTGGCGAAGTCTCCGTTGACGATCAGCTGATTGGCGACCGCGCCACGCAGATCAAAACCCTGACCAACGGCTGCATCTGCTGCACCCGCTCTAACGAATTAGAAGACGCCCTGCTGGACCTGCTCGACAGCCGCGATCGCGGTGACATCGACTTTGACCGTCTGGTGATCGAGTGCACCGGCATGGCCGACCCCGGCCCGATTATTCAGACCTTTTTCTCTCATGAGATCATCTGCCAGCGCTACCTGCTGGACGGCGTGATTGCCCTGGTCGATGCGGTCCATGCCGACGAGCAGATGAACCAGTTCACCATCGCCCAGTCTCAGGTTGGCTACGCCGACCGCATCCTGCTGACCAAAACCGACGTGGCGGGTGAAAGCGAAAAACTGCGCGAGCGCCTGACGCGCATTAACTCGCGTGCGCCCATTTACACGGTGACGCACGGCGATATCGATCTCGCCCAGCTGTTCAACACCAACGGCTTTATGCTGGAAGAGAACGTCACCGCGAAACCGCGCTTCCACTTTATGTCCGACAAGCAAAACGACGTGACGTCGATTGTGGTGGAGCTGGACTACCCGGTGGACATCAGCGAGGTCTCCCGCGTGATGGAGAACCTGCTGCTGTCGTTTGCCGACAAGCTGCTGCGCTATAAAGGGATGCTGTGGATCGACGGCGAGCCGAACCGCCTGCTGTTCCAGGGTGTGCAGCGCCTGTACAGCGCCGACTGGGATCGCCCGTGGGACGATGAAGCGCCGCACAGCGTGATGGTGTTTATTGGAATACAGCTGCCGGAAGAAGAAATTCGGGCAGCGTTTGCGGGGCTGAAAAAATAACCGCACCGATTATCCCCTCTCCCCCGCGGGGAGAGGGTCAGGGTGAGGGGTAAGTGGCTCAGCCCTGGTTCAACGCCTCCGGCAGCGTCACAATCCACAGCTCGCTGTCGGACTCCGGTTTCTTCAGCGGCTTCACGCTGAGGGTGGTTTCAACCGGTTTGTCATCCAGCGTCAGCGCCCCCTGCGCGTTCACCCGATAATCCTTGAGCTTCTTGCCTTCGACTGGCTTCTGCATCGCCACCTTCACGCCAAAGTCATTATCGTTCGCTACCGCCAGCGTTTTACTGTCAATCAGCGCCAGCCCTTCGGCCTTTTCCTGTTGCCAGCCCAGCGCACGCAGATCGACCACCTGCGTTTTTTCCGCAAGGGTGATGCCGCGCTGCGCCAGCGTTTTCTCATCATCAAACTCCGGGTATTCGCCCGGCTTGTCGAAGGCGGCCAGATCGCTCGCCTTGCTCAGATCCACCCTGTAGATGAGGTTACGCATTGCGTCGTTTTTATCCTCACCCTGTTCTATCAGCAGGATGGTGTGGTTATCCAGCGCCACTATGTCGCCGATTTTGGCGTCGCTGTTTTTGCTGTAGGCCGCGCTGTCGATGGGGTAGCCGTACATCGCGGTTTTCCCGGTCGCCGGATCGAAGCTGACCAGACGCGTAAACAGCGCCTGTTTTTTGCTCTTCCCGTCGATATCCAGCGTGCTTTGCACGGCGGCGATAATGCGTCCGTCCGGCATGCGGGTCAGCCCTTCGAAGCCCCGGTTTGCCTGACGCCATTTGATAACGTTTGGCAGACCACCCGCGATGGACTTCTCCCCTTCCGTCGCCTGCGGGCCGTGGATCGCGAGGATTTTCCCTTTCCCGTCGATGTTAATCAGGAACGGGCCATACTCATCGCACAGCCAGTAGCCGCCCTTCCCGTCCGGCGTGATGCCTTCCGTATCCAGCCCGCGGTTATCGCCTTTCAGCACTTTTAAGGTGTCGCTTAGCGCGATTTCATTGGTGGAGCCAATCACGCCGCTTTGCAGCGGCAGGCCGTTGATCTCGCCTTTATCGTCATGCAGCGGTCGCGCGTCCACGGCCTCCGCTTTACCGTTTTGCACGCGGATCGTCATCAGCAGCGGGGCGAAATCCGGAGTAACAAAGATTTTGGCATCGTTTTTTCCCATTTTTGGCGAATCCGCGTTAGGACCGCGATCGGTCACGGTCGCAAACGTCAGCGCATCGCCCTGCTTGCCCGTGAACAACAAACCCGAACCAATACCCACCGGGAGCCCGTTCGGGAATGCGCTGGCAAACGCACCGCTGTATTTGACATGCGCGCCTTCGGGAAAGCTGACGACGTAGCGCTCCGCGGTTGGCTGTGCCGCCAGGCCAGAGAAAGAGAGCGCACAACCGATTAGCACAGGAATAATTTTTCTTTTCATATTGTTAGCATCCAGTAAGTGAAGCCAACAACGTAATGAAGAAACGTGTCAGAAAAATGACATGTAAAGGCCCGGAGGGACGTATACCAATCACCAGAAATGTAAACCTCTGTCTTTATCTGTGTCAGCTGAAATACTTTTGGAAATTATTAGAAACCCAATTAATTCATGGCGAAGAACTATTTGCGCCTCGTTCATTTTACGTTTAGCCAGAAATGTAAACTGTCCCTAAACGCGAATGTATTGGGCATTGACGATTTGCCATATAAACAATTCACCAACATTTACCATTCAAAAACCCAACATAAACAGCATAAAAATGCGAAACTTATCACATTTGCAGTCATAAACATCGCTTGTTAAGGTGCCCTCAGATTAATTTAATGACGAGGAAACACTCATGAAAAAACTTAACGTCCTGATCCTTTCTGCTCTGACCGCCGTATCGGGCTCCGCACTGGCCATGGGTGGCAGCATTGAGCAGGGTAAAAACTTTACTAACCTCAATCTGGAAATGGGGAAATCCTCATCTGGCCTGTATGCGGAGAGCAACTGGCTGAAAAACACCGATGACGGCACCCAGACCGGCGGCGTTGGGGCAGGCTACAACCTGGAAGTGGGTCCGGTAATGCTGAATGCTGGCGCGAAAGCCATCTATATTGGCCCGAAAAAAGGCGATAACGGTGTGGCGTTCCCGATTGGCGGCGGTGTTAACGTTGCGCTGACGGACAGCATTCACGTGTTTGGTGAAGGTTATGTGGCGCCAGACGGCCTGAACAACAGCGTGAAGAACTATGTGGAAGCTAACGGCGGCGTAAGCTGGACGCCAGTC
Organism: Enterobacter cloacae complex sp. IR5403; assembly: GCF_049238705.1. Classification (NCBI taxonomy): domain Bacteria; kingdom Pseudomonadati; phylum Pseudomonadota; class Gammaproteobacteria; order Enterobacterales; family Enterobacteriaceae; genus Enterobacter; species Enterobacter cloacae complex sp. IR5403. Next base: position 81,318 of record NZ_JBMKHP010000013.1, read on the forward strand.
AAACCTGTCACGCTGAAAGTGGGCTATCGCCACGTGAGCGTAGACGGTAAAGACGGTCGTCCAAACCACACGTTGATCGACGGCGCATATGTAGGCGGTGGAGTGTCCTTCTAAGCCTGTCTGCGCATTTCGCCCGGCGGCGCTACGCTTGCACGGGCCTACAATGAAGGGTGAAATGTATTCTTTGTAGGCCGAGTAAGCGCAGCGCCACCCGGCAAGAAAAGCGGTGCAACGGTTAATGGCAAACCTGCCGGATGGCAGGTTTTTTATTACCGCGTTACTTGCGAACGACCACCAGCTTCTGGTTCACAAACTCTTTGATCCCCAGGTCCGACAGCTCGCGTCCGTAACCCGAACGTTTTACGCCGCCGAACGGTAGCTCTGCCGCAGTGTCGGTGAGCCAGTTGATGTACACCATCCCGGTCTCAATGCGCGACGCCATTTTCTTCGCGCGCTCGATGTTCTGGCTGAACACCGCTCCGCCCAGTCCGTAGTGGGAGTCGTTCGCCAGGGCAACCGCCTCGTCGTCGTTTTTCACCACATAAATCTGCGCTACCGGTCCAAAGAACTCTTCGAAATACGCCGGATTATCGCGCGAGATATTGGTCAGGATGGTCGGCTCAAAGAAGCTCCCGTCACGCTGTATGGGCTTGCCGCCATAGTGCAGCTTCGCGCCATTTTTCACCGCCTCGTTAACCTGTTTAGTTAGCGTCTCCAGCGCGTCTTTGGATGACAAAGGCCCCAGCGTGGTGCTTTCGTCCAGCGGATCGCCAATTTTCACCTGCTTAAACGCCTCGGTGAATTTGCTCAGGAAGGCGTCTGCAATCTTTTCATGCAGGATAAAGCGTTTCGCAGCGGTACAGACCTGCCCGGCGTTATTAAGCCGCGCGTTAACGCCAATCTTCACGGCTTTCTCGAGATCCGCATCGTCCAGCACCACGAAGACGTCGTTCCCGCCCAGTTCCAGGGTCGATTTTTTGATGTGCTTCGCAGCCTGTGCCGCAACCACGCTACCCGCTTTTTCTGAACCGGTCAGCGCCGCTCCCTGTACGCGATCGTCGGCGATGATGTTCGCCACCTGTTCGGACGAGATAAACAGGTTGGTCCACGCCCCTTCCGGCGCGCCCGCCTCACGTACCAGCTGTGCAAAGGTCTCTGCACAGTGCGGCACGATGCTGGCATGCTTGGCGATCACCGGGTTACCCGCTGCCAGGTTTGGCGCCAGAACGCGCATCAGCTGATAGTACGGGAAGTTCCATGGTTCGACGGCCATCAGCACGCCGATGGGGTGATGTTCAACCCATGCTTCCCCGAGTTCAGAGTCATACTTCACCGGGGCCAGGAACTGCTTCGCGTTATCCGCATAGTAGCGGGCGATTTGCGCGCACAGCTTCACTTCGCCGCGGCTTTGTTCGATGAGCTTACCCATCTCCTGACTGGCGATTTTCGCCAGATCCTCCACGCGTTCGTCGATCAGGTCCGCCAGCTTATGCAGTACCGGCAGGCGCTGGCTTATGTCGCCCTTCGCCCAGTCGGAGTGATAGAGCGCATCGGCTGCCTTCAGCGCCGCTTCAACGTCTGCATCAGTGTGGGAGGGATATTCTTTGATGAGCTGGTTCGTGGCAGGATTTACTGTCTGGTAAGCCATATCGAATCTCCTTGTTTTACCGCTTAGGGTATTAAGGGTAGTCAATCTGACTGGCTATGAAGGTAAAGTTGGGTATATACGGAGGGTTCTTAACAAGACGCTGCCAGGCGATGCGCAGACATGGTATAAAAAACGCTCACCACTGGAGTTCTTATGACCGATACCCGCCACATCCGCCAGACCTTCAACCGCGCAGCAGGCCTTGAGCTGCGCAGTACGTGGCAGAGCACCCAGGCATACAAACGTCATTGCCATCCACAGCTCTCCATCGGCGCGATTGTGGAAGGCCAGACCTGCTGCGTAAGTCACGGCTACGCGTACGTTCTTGAACCTGGTGATCTTATCGTGATCCCGGCTTATGCCCCGCACAGCTGCAACCCCGTTGTCGGGAAGCCGCGCAGTTACCATATGCTCTATATCGACACCGATCTTCCCCTGGGGCTACAGGTTATTCGCGATCCCACGCTCTTTAAGCGCTTTCTTGCCGTTGTCGGGACGATGTCCTCCGCATCCGTGGAGACCCTGCTTTCCGCCCTTCCCCGTTGCGCGGGTGAGATGAATGCGCCTCGCTCAACCAGCCAGCAGATTCAGCAGGCGTTACTCTCCGACCTTGCCGCACCGCCTTCCCTTGACGAACTCGCCCAACGATTCTCGCTGCGCAAGGAGACGCTGATCCGCACTTTCAGGCAGGATACCGGCCTTACGCCGGGCAGTTTCCTCAACATTTCGCGCGTGGAGTACGCCAAAGCGCGGCTGCGCGCGGGGGATGATATCGCCGACGTGGGCTACCAGAGCGGGTTTGCCGACCAGAGTCATTTTCATAAGACCTTCGTGAACTATACCGCCGCCACGCCGCGCCAGTACGCCACGGGCCGATCAATATCAGACAATAATCAGGATACGTAACGTCGTAAGGTGACCTCAGATTTGTCACTGAGGTCGCTATGGAACTGTTATTTCCCTCCGCTTTTCTTGCCCTCGCGCTGGCGCATTTTGTTGCCCTGTTAAGCCCGGGCCCGGATTTCTTCCTGCTGGTGGGCTACGCCGCCCGCTACCGGCTGCGTGGCAGCGCCGGATTGTGTCTCGGCATCGCAGCAGGTAACGGGTTGTATATCTTACTGGTGATTATCGGCTGGAGCGCGCTGCGCCAGTTTGGGTGGCTGTTTACGCTAATCGAGCTTTGCGGGGCGCTGTACCTGCTGTGGATTGGCTCGCACCTTGTGCGCAGCCGCCCGCAGCCGCTGACGCTGAATGAAACCCATCAGCGCTGCCCTTCGCTGCGCAAGCAGATCCTGCTGGGGCTGGGTTCGGCGCTGTTGAATCCCAAAAACGCGTTGTTCTACCTGGCGCTGATGACGGCGTTACTCGGGCCGGACGTCACGCTGCTTCAGCAGGCGACCTGCGGCGTCTGGATGGTGATGGTGGTGCTGATATGGGATTTTGCGCTGGTATCGCTGATAGGGTTACCGGCAGTTCAGCAAAAGCTCAGCCGTTCGCTCTGGCTGATAGAGCGCACGGCGGGGGTGGTATTGATGGGGTTTGGTGGGTGGGTGCTGTGGCGGTTTTTGCACTTTTCCCCCGTATCCCTCTATCCTTAACCCATGGAAAAACATACCGAACTCAAACGCGCCAAGCTTCTCGCGCTGTCGCTGCTGCTGATTGCCGTCGCAGCGTTTATCACCACCCTGTTCCTGCCGCAAACCTTCTGGGTGCGCGGCGTAAAGGCCATTGCCGAGGCGGCGATGGTCGGCGCGCTGGCGGACTGGTTTGCCGTTGTCGCGCTGTTCCGCCGGGTGCCCATTCCCTTTATCTCGCGCCATACGGCGATTATCCCGCGCAATAAAGACCGCATCGGCGACAATCTCGGCCAGTTCGTGCAGGAAAAGTTTCTCGATACGCAATCCCTTGTCGATCTTATCCGTCGCTACGAGCCCGCACAGATGATTGGGAGCTGGTTCAGCCAGCCCGATAACGCCCGGCGCGTGGGGCAGCATCTGGTACAGGTGATGGGCGGTTTTCTGGAACTCACTGATGACGGACGCATCCAGCGCCTGCTCAAACGCGCCGTCCATAAGGCTATCGACAAGGTTGATTTAACCGAGACCAGCGCCGTCATGCTGGAAAGCATGACCAAAAACAACCGTCACCAGGTGCTGCTGGACGCCATCATCAACCGCCTGATTACCCTGATTCAGCGGGAAAGCACGCGGGAATTTATTGCTGACCAGATCGTCCACTGGCTTAAGACCGAGCATCCGCGCAAGGCGATGGTGCTGCCCACCGAGTGGCTGGGCGATCAAAGCGCAGAGATGGTGTCGAACGCGGTGAACACGCTGCTGGACGATATCAGCCACGACCGCACGCACCAGATCCGTCAGGCGTTTGACCGCGCCACGATCAAGTTCATCGACAATCTGAAAAACGATCCGGAGATGACGGCGAAAGCCGAGAATATCAAACACTACCTGAAGAATGACGAGGCCTTTAACCGTTATCTGGGGGAAATGTGGGCTGACCTGCGCCAGTGGCTGAAAAATGACATGCAGAGCGACGATTCCCGCGTGAAGCAGCGTATCGCCAACGCCGGGCTGTGGTTTGGTGAAACGCTGACTAACGACGCCAGCCTGCGGGCGTCGCTGAATGAGCATCTGGAGCAGGCCGCGCACCGCGTGGCGCCGGATTTCGCCGCGTTCCTGACGCGCCATATCAGCGACACGGTGAAAAGCTGGGATGCCAAAGACATGTCACGCCAGATAGAGCTCAATATCGGTAAAGATCTTCAGTTCATTCGCGTTAACGGTACCCTGGTGGGCGGTACGATTGGCCTGATCCTGTTTCTGCTCTCGCAGCTGCCCGCCGTGCTGGGGCATTAATCCGCTTTTGGCGGCGCGATAACGTAGCGCGTCGCCTCGAAGCGGTTCAGGATCAGGTGCACCAGAAAGACCATCGTCAGCGTGACCACCAGCGCGAAGGTGACGGAGGTTATGCGGTACAGATCGCTGAACACCAGGTCGCTGTCCGGGTGCATGTTCTGCCCGAACATAATGCCGATGGTGGTGATACTGGCGAAGCCTACCCCGGCGCCGACCTTCTCCATTACGTGCAGACGCGCGCCAAACGCCAGCCCAAGGCCAATCAGCGGCATCATCAGCAGCATATGGCTGCTGTGATCGTAGAGGATAAGCTGGACGACAAGGATATAGAGACACCCCAGCACCACGCCGACCACGCGCCAGATGGAGCTGATAACCGATCCGCGATAGTGCATCGGGAACAGGATCAGAATGCCCGCCATCAGCGCCGAAAGCGAATCGCTTAAGTCGCTCATCTGGAACACCACGAAAATCAGCGTCGCCACGGTGCCCGAGAGCAGTGACTCGTGGCGCACGCGGGCGTCATCTTTCTCGATCAGTGGCGGCGGCTTACGCGCCTCCACGTCCGGCAGCAGGTAGTTCATCAGCGCGCTCAGGCACACCGCCATCACGCTCGCTTCGATGTTAGAGAATAAAAGCGTGTGCCAGTTGGTGGTGGGGTAGCTCATAAAGTTGAGCATCACGCTCTGGCAAACCACGCCCATCGAGCCGAACAGGAACAGCGGCCCCTTACTCATAAAGCGAAAACGCATCACGTACAGGGCAAACACCACCAGCGTCATAATGACCGGCCACTGGGACAGATAGCCGATGATAAACACCATTTCGATGCAGTTCAGCGAGGCGCTAAAGATAAACTGCTTCGCCACGTGGCGGTTAAACACCGGCACCAGCGACAGCAGCATGATCGGGTAGACCACAAAAAACACGCCGTAGCTGGTGTTGTAGAAACTCGAAATACTGAGCGCAATCATCCCGGCAAAGACGATACGCAGGGTCTGACGAAAGTCGTTTGCCGTGTAGACGATGTTGCCGTGCGGGGTAAATACCCGCGCCAGGGTGCTAATAGACATAGTGAAGCAGGCTCACCAGATGGATTTGCATCCCGGAGAAGAATCGCGCAAACGGCCCTTCGCTGTTGTAGAGCTGTACGGTGGCGCGCGCGCCGGTCGGCAGCGGCTTCGGTAAGGCTTCGTCCAGCGCCACGTGAATGCGCATACGCTGGGCATCACGCACCCAGCGGTTGGAGGTTTCCGGTTCAGAAAGTTGACCGTTTACGGCCTCCTGTCCGGCGAGGATCCCCGCGTCGCTGCTGGTGACGTGGGCACGGAAAACTTGCCCCGGGAAGGCGTCGAACACCACGGCGGCGTCGGTCCCCTGGTGGGTATGCCGCAGGCTCTTCTCGCGGAAATCCGCCACGATATCGATCCGGGTGTTCACCAGCGCCAGCGCTGCCGAACCGGACGAGGCGTAAAAACCGGGGCTTAATTGCAGGTTACTGACCGTGCCGTCCGCCTCGGCGTAGACCTTCGTCCAGCCAAGATTCAGCTCCGCTTCATCCAGCGCGTTACGGTATTTTTGCAGCGTCACGTTGCGGTGCTCATCCCGCTCGCCGCGCTGAATGCGCAGGTTATGAATATTCGCCTGAATCGAGCTGACGGACTGCTCGCTGCTCTGCCAGGTGGTACGAACCTTATCCAGATCCGCCTGCGACACGTTCTGCAAGGTGCTCAGTTTCTGGTAGCGGTCGAAGGTCACTTTGTCGTTACGCGCGGTCAGCACGGCGGTTTTCAGGCTGGCCTGCGCCGCGGCAATCTGCGCGTCCAGCTGGTCGTTAGACAGACGCGCCTGTTCCAGCGCGATCTGCGCCGCTTCGACCTTATTGCGAAACGGCGTGGCGTCGAGTTCAAACAGCAGATCGCCTTTCTTAACCTGGCTATTGTTGTGGACATGTACCGCCGCCACATACCCGGAGACGCGGGCTGACACCGGGGTCACCACGCGCATCACGGTGGAGTCCGGCGTCAGCGGGATCCAGATATCCGCGACGATAAAGTAGACAAACATCAGCAGGAAAGAGGCAATACTCACCCTTACCCAGCGGGCAAACTTTTGTTCAGGAGTCATTATTTTTCGGTCTTATTATCTTCTTCGCGGATTGTCCGCAAATTGCAGGCGATTTGATTGAGTGTGGCGCTGAAAATATCGATATGTTCCGGCGCGATGTTTTGCGATACGCGCGCCTGATACGTCTCAATCACCTGAGAGAGCCTTTCAAGAATGGCTTTTCCCTCACGCGTCAGCGTCAGCAGCCGGATACGCTTGTCATACGGCGAGACGGTGCGCAGCAGGTAGCCCTGCTTTTCCAGCTGTGTCAGCGTGCGCATTAGCGGAGGCAGTTCAATCCCCTGCACTTCCGCCAGCTCGCTGACCGAGACGTTATCCCCAAGTTGATGAAGCTGCATCATCACCGTCCAGCTCGACTGGGTTAACCCGGTGTCGAGGATGGCGTCGTCGATGACTGCGCGCCACTGACGCACGATCATCGCCATCCGCATGCCCATCGGCCTGCGGTTAAACAGATCTTCTTCACTCATGGGGAGCCCTCTCGTAGTACGCCATTACGATAATAGTTATCAGGGTAAGTATCAAGAAACGAGAAGTTAAAGCGCAGGAATTGCGAAACGATGTTCTCCCTCTCCCCGTGGGAGAGGGCCGGGGTGAGGGCACTAGTCCGCAGCAGAGTTTAGCGGCTAAAATGCTTCCTGACGGCACTTTTCCCCGAAGCCGTCACCACCACCTCCCTGTACCCCGCCACCCGCTGGATCCAGCCTTTGCTTTCCAGATAAATCAACAGCGCAGCGCCCGCCTCACCGCCAAGATGAAACCGCCGCTCGCTCCAGTCCAGGCAGGCGCAGCACGCCTTGCGACGGGTATTGGGATTTAACGGAATACCAAGCTTCAGAAACTGCTCGCGGCCATGTAGCGTGAGCGCTGAACCGTCTGCCTCAAGCCAGCCTTCCGCCTGCATGAATTCATAGATATGCACCGCCACCGTTCCGGCAAGATGGTCGTAGCAGGTTCGTGCTTCGCGCAGGGCTTTTGGCGCGGAGGTTTCCGGCGGCGTGATGCGGCTCCAGGAGAGCCCCATCATCTGCTCGACAAGCGCCGCCACGTCGTGTCCCGCCAGGCGATAGTAGCGATGCCGCCCCTGAGACAGGCAGGTAATCAACTTTCCCTCCACCAGCCGCGCGAGATGCCCACTGGCGGTCGACGGCGCAACGTCTGCCGCCACGCTCAGCTCTGTAGCCGTCCACGCCCGCCCGTCCATCAGAGCACAGAGCATCTTCACGCGCGACGGATCGGCCATTGCAGCCGCTACAGCGGCAATGGCCTGTTCCAGCATCGCGCTGTTATCAGAGGGTAAGCTCGTCTTTAACATTCGTCGCCCAGGATTCGGTGATCTCTGCGGCCAGCTTATCATCATCCGTCAGCAGAATAAGGTGATTCGCATGGTCGCTGTACTGAGTCAGGATAGACACGCCGCGTGCCGCCAGCGCCGCCGCAATTTCACCCAGCTCGCCAGGACGCTCCTGCTTAAGCTTTCTGATCACCGGCTTTCGCAGCGCCTGCACGGTAAACCCGGCGTCGAGCAGCACACGGCGGGCTTTTTCCCCGTCCTCCACCAGGAAATGGGCATCCGTACCGAAAACGCCGCCCCCCTCCAGCCCCACGCCGTTGCGGCCTAACAGTTGTCCAAAGCTCGCCAGCTCGCCGGGCCTGTCGCTAAAAATCACGTGAACGTCATACATCCGCGTGCCCTCCGGTTTCGGAACTGTATTCCCGCACCAGCTGCGCCACGCGAATACGGTAGAAAGAAAAAATCGACGCCCGTCCTTCGGCCTGCGCCGCCTGATGAAAGACGTTCTGCTTCCAGCGGCGGACGGCCTCTTCATCCCGCCACCAGGAAAGGGACAGGATTTTGCCGTCGGTCGTCAGGCTCTGGAACCGTTCGATATCAATAAAGCCGTCGATGTCGGCCAGTAAAGGCTTAAGCTCTGCGGCCAGTTGCAGATAGCGCGCCTGATAAGCGGGTTCGGCTTTGGCTTCGAAAAGGACTGCGATCATGGTTTTCTCTCCGTTGTGATGTTGGGGAGAGAATGCAGAATGGAGAGATACAATGCTTCGGTATGGAGCGAAGTGTTTGCCGGATGGCGCTGCGCTTATCCGGCCTACGGTGTTTTGTAGGCCCGGTAAGCGTAGCGCCACCGGGCTGGTTTTAGCCCACCATCGTACTCGGCTCCATAAACGCCTGAATCCCCCCTCTCGCCATCGTCACGTCCCGCCAGGCTTACGGGCGCTGGTGGCGATGATCCGCGAGCGCGGGATTACTCCAGGTTAGCCTTGTTCAGCCCGTATGCCGCATCCAGCGAGCCCGGCTCCATGCGGGAGGTGATCCCCAGACGATTCCAGGCGTTGATCGCTACGATGGCGAAGTTCAGCTCTGAAATTTCCACGTCCGAGAAGTGCTCCGCCACGCTGCGGTACAGCGCGTCGCTCACGCCGTGAACGCCAATCTGGGTCAGCGCTTCGGTGAAGGCCAGGGCCGCTTTCTCGCGGGCGCTGAACAGCGGGGACTCGCGCCATGCCGCCAGATGGTACAGGCGCAGCTCGCGCTCGCCAGCAATTTTGGCCTCTTTCGAATGCATATCCAGGCAGAAGGTACAGCCGTTCAGCTGTGACACGCGAATGTCGATCAGGTGCTTCAGCGCCGGATCAAGGGAGGTTTTCGCCACTTCCATGCTCAGGGCGGAAAGCGCGTTGGCGAGTGCAGGTGTGGCTTTGTGGTGATTTACGCGGGTGCTCATTGTCTTTCCTCTTTTTTGTGCGGTTTTTATCATGCGATGAGGCAAATCTACGCCGTTAATGACATAGTAAAAAGACACAAAAAACATGAAATGAGGTAGGACATGAAGCCGGGCTATCACGACATTTATACCCGCTACCGCGACAACATTACGCGCGGCGTACTGAAGCCCGGCGACAAAGTGCCTGCCATTCGCGTGCTGGCTGAAGAACTGAAGGTGGCGCGCAAAACCGTCGAGACGGCGTATGCCATTCTGACGGGTGAAGGGTATCTGGTGAGCCAGGGTGCGCGCGGCACGCGGGTGAATCCGGATCTTCTGCTGCCCGCGCAAAACGCCCCGGCAGAACAAGCGACCGGCACGCTGCCGGCGTCGTTGATTAGCCAGCGCGAACGGGCCGGTTTTCTGCGCCCCGGCATTCCCGCGCTCGACAGCTTCCCCTATAAAAAATGGCTGCTGCTGGCAGGCCAGGCGACGCGCGCCATGCGACAGGATGAAATGCTCAACCCGCCGGTGCTGGGCTGGTATCCGCTGCGCGAGGCGATTGCCCGCTATCTCAATATCTCGCGCGGGTTGCCCTGCACCGCAGAACAGGTGCTGATCACCAGCGGCTACAGCGGCAGCCTGCGCCTGATCCTCGACACGCTCGCCAGCCGCAGCGATAAGGTGGTATTTGAGGATCCGGGCTACTTTATGGGCCAGCAGTTGCTCAAGCGCATTGTGCCCCGCCTGCACACCGTGCCGGTCGATCGCGCAGGGATGGATACGGACTACCTGCTGCGTAATCACCACGATGCCCGCTTCGCCATCGTTACCCCGTCGCACCAGAGTCCGCTGGCGGTGACGCTCTCCCTGCCGCGCAAGCAGCAGCTGCTCGACTGGGCGTCACAAAACGAGGCGTGGATTATCGAAGATGATTATGACGGCGAATTTCACTACACCCGCAAAGTGCTGCCGTCGCTGAAAAGCCTCGACCAGCATGACAGGGTGATCTTTATGGGCACCTTCAGCAAAACCATCATGCCATCGCTACGCATGGGCTACGTGGTGATGCCCGCCAGCACCGTCGGCGCGTTTACCGACAGCGCGGACATTCTCACCAGCGGCCAGCCGGTGCTGACGCAAAAGATCCTCACAGCCTTTCTCAACGAGGGGCATTTTTTTCGGCATCTCAAGAAGATGCGCGCGCTCTATCAAACCCGCCGCGACTGGATGATTGCCGCCCTGCGTGAGGTCTATGGCGATCTGTTTTTCACCGAGCAAAACGACGGTGGAATGCATATTGTCGCGTTCCTCGCAAAGGGAAGCGCTGACCGGGAGATCGCCCGCTGCTGGCAGGAACAGCAATTGCAGGTAAACGCGCTTTCGGCGTGGTATCGCGGATCAGGAAAACGCTACGGGCTGGTGATGGGCTATAACAACGTGCGGTCGTATCAGGAGGCGGTTGAGCTGCTGGAAAGGCCGAAACAGCAGACGCTTGCGCTGTTGAGCTGAAAACCGCCGGGTGGCGGCTGCGCCTTACCCGGCCTACGGTCTCCTGTAGGCCCGATAAGCGTAGCGCCACCGGGCAACCCTATGCTCACACATCATATCGCGATAACCCGACGTCCTTGAGCTGCTCGTCGCTCATCTGGCTCAGAATACGGCGGGTACGGTTGATGCGATACCATTTACGCAGCGTTTTCGCTACCCAGACAAACGCGATAAACGGACGTTTTGAACGATTCTCGTAGAATTCCATGATGCTCTCCTCGCTGTGCCAGTGGAGTTATCATCATGGAAAACGGCCAGTACAATACAGATTCAAAAACTGCTTTTGTTTACCATACAGATCCGCTAAAACGGTATCTGCATGGTGGTTTAACCATCAATCTGTACTGGTTTAATGCTCTGTATGGTGAAAAAAAAGGATACAGCATGACGCGCTATCAACATCTGGCCAACCTCCTGGCGGAACGTATTGAACAAGGGCTGTATCGCAGCGGCGAACGTCTGCCGTCGGTCCGCACGCTGAGCTAGGAGCACGGCGTGAGCATCAGCACTATACAGCAGGCCTACCAGATCCTCGAAAATCTCCAGCTGATTACGCCTCAGCCGCGCTCCGGCTATTTTGTCTCGAAACGCAAAGCGCAGCCGCCCGTCCCGGCGATGACGCGCCCGGTGCAGCGCCCCGTGGACGTCACCCAGTGGGATGAAGTGATGATGCTGCTGGATGCCCGCGCCGACAAAGAGATGATCTCCTTTGGCGGCGGCTCGCCGGACATTAACCAGCCGAGCCTGAAGCCGCTCTGGCGCGAGATGAGCCGCATTGCGCAGCATAACCCGGGCGAAATGCTGAGCTATGACGTCCTTGACGGGCGCCTGGAGCTACGCGAGCAAATCGCCCGCCTGATGCTGGACGGCGGCTCCACCGTCGCGGCAAACGAGATTGTCATCACCAACGGCTGCCACGGCGCGCTGTCGATCGCCCTGCTCTCGGTGTGCAAGCCGGGTGACATCGTGGCGGTCGAGTCACCATCGTTTCACGGCACCATGCAGATGCTGCGCGGCTTTGACATCAAGGCCATTGAAATTCCCACCGATCCCGAGACCGGGATCAGCATCGAGGCGTTAGAGCTGGCGCTGGAGCAATGGCCGATCAAGGCGGTGATCCTGGTGCCGAACTGCAATAACCCGCTCGGGTTTATCATGCCGGAGTCTCGCAAGAAGCAGGTCTTAGCCCTGGCACAGCGGCACGATATCGTGATTGTTGAGGATGATATCTACGGCGAGCTGGCGGCGGAGTATCCGCGTCCGCGCACCATTCATTCTATGGACATAGATGGTCGCGTGCTGTTATGCAGTTCGTTTACCAAAACCGTGGCGCCGGGCCTGCGGGTCGGCTGGATTGTGCCGGGGCGCTATTACGACCGGGTGATGCACATGAAGTACGCCGCGGGCGGGTTTAACGTGCCGGGCACGCAGATGGCGGTGGCGGCGTTTATTCGCGACGGCCACTACCATCGCCACGTGCGCCGTATGCGCCAGATTTATCAGCAGAATATGGAGACCTACACCTGCTGGGTGCGGCAGTATTTTCCGGCAGAGATTTGCGTCACCCGCCCGCAGGGCAGCTTCCTGCTGTGGGTTGAGCTGCCGGAGACGGTCGATATGGTGTGCGTCAGCAAGCAGCTGTGTCGGCTGAAGATCCAGGCCGCAGCAGGGTCGCTGTTTTCCGCCTCCGGGAAGTACCGCAACTGCCTGCGTATCAACGTGGCGCTGCCGCCGACAGACAAAAATCGCGAGGCGTTGAAAAAGATGGGAGAAGCGATTGTGATTGCGATGGAGGAGGGCTAGTGCGGCCTGATGCCCTCACCCCGACCCTCTCCCACAGGGAGAGGGAGAAAACCGTGCCGCATTACTCGTCGAAGTACCAGTAGCCCTGGTTAATCAAACCGGTCAGCTCTTCCACAAACGCCGGATTATTCAGCGCCTCGCCCAGCTCAGCCTGGCCGAGCTCGGTGTAGCGGCACAGCGCGTCCGCCCCGTTCACATCCGCCGTTTCCAGCTGTTCGCTGTTGATAAAGAAGCTGCCGTTGATGTTCAGCACGCGCAGCCCGCTCAGGCGGGAGAGCGTTTCGCCCCCTTGCAGCGCGTCGAGCACCTCTTCTGCGGAATACGGCGGCTCGGCGGCGGCAATATCCAGCTCGTGACGCGGCGTGGAGACGAAGCTGCCAAACCATTTCGTAAAATCATCCGGCTTGCTAATCATGTCGATCATCATCTGGCGAATGCGATCAAGCTCGTACTGCTCCACGCGGCCAGGGTGTTCGCGACAGGTCAGATCCGGATCGCTGTAGTGTTCGCCGCCCAGATCGTTCTCCAGCGCGTAGTCGGCAAAGCTGCTGATCAGATCGCGACCGTTCGGCCCGCGGAAGCCGACGGAGTAGTTGAGCGCGGTTTCATGGGTAAAGCCGTCATGCGGGAATCCAGGCGGAATGTAGAGGATATCGCCCGGCGCCAGATCTTCGTCGATGATCGGCTCAAACGGATCGACGTGCAGCAGGGCCGGATGCGGGCAGAACTGACGCATCGGCAGCTTGTCACCCACGCGCCAGCGGCGGCTGCCCATCCCCTGGATGATAAACACATCGTACTGATCGATATGCGGCCCAACGCCGCCGCCCGGGACGGAGAAGGAGATCATCAGGTCATCAAGACGCCAGTCCGGCAGGACGCGGAACGGACGCACCAGCTCTGCGGCGGGCATATGCCAGTGGTTCACCGCCTGCGCCAGCAGGGACCAGCCGGTTTCACCGAGGTTATCGAAATGCTCAAACGGGCCATTGCTCGCCTGCCACTTGCCGTTAGCGTGGCTTACCAGGCGGCTATCGACTTCCGGCTCCATCGCCAGACCCGCCAGCTCATCAGGGGTAATGGGGTCGACAAAATTCGGGAAGGCATTTTTCAGCACAACGGGTTGTTTTTGCCAGTATTTTTCAAGAAATTCCGGCCAGTTCAGGTTTAGTTGATACGCCATGGTTAGCACCAGTGAGAGGGTAAACAGGCGCGATTATAGGTAAGAAAGCAGAGGGGGAACTTGTCATGGGTCAATCGAGCGCGTGTAGGTCGGGTAAGGCGAAGCCGTCACCCGACGCACACGCGGGCTAAAACTTAATCCAGGTTCAGCTCGTCATAATGGGTAATCAGTTTACCCACGATGCCGTAGTCCAGCGCTTCCGCCGGTGACATCCAGAAGTTACGGTCGGTGTCTTTCTTCACTTTCTCCAGCGGCTGGCCGGTGGCGTCAGCAATCAGCTTGTTCACGCGTTCCAGCATGCGGATGATCTCGCGCGCTTCGATCTCAATATCCGTCGCCTGGCCGCGCACGCCGCCCAGCGGCTGGTGGATCATAAAGCGGGTATTTGGCAGCGAGTAGCGGTGCTCTTTTTTCGCCGCCAGGAAGATGGTGATCCCGGCGCTTGCCACCCAGCCGGTGCCGATCACGTGCACTTCCGGACGGATAAACTTAATGAAGTCGTGGATGGTGTCGCCTGCTTCCACGTGGCCGCCCTGGCTGTTGATGTACAGCTTGATCGGATCGTTGCTGACGCTTTGCAGCAGGATCATCTGAGTGATGACTTTCTGAGCCAGCTCCTGGTTAATCTCTCCGGAGATGACAATCGAACGGGATTCCAGCAGTTTTTGCTGTAGAGCGCCCGCGCCGTTTGTTCCTTCCGCTTTTTCTTTATCGTCACTGCTTTTCAGTGTGTAGTGCATCGTTATGTCCTCAGCTTGTCGCGCTCAAAATCAGAGTGTAGCCTGTTTTACCCGTCGGCGTCCTCACACGAAACATCGCGTGCCGTGCGCTGGCTTTGCCCCCGGAAAGGTCTCTAAAAACAGCGCACCATTCCTAACTAATTCGCCACATTTTTATTACACTTTCATATCATCTTCATATTGATAAATGATAATAATAATTAATGTGTTAGTATGAATGAGGATAGCAAACAGCCGCTTACGTTCAAAAAGGCGCTATTTTATTCTCGATGATTTACTGATCACACACCGGGGCGGTGAATGGAACACATTGTTTATGTGGTTGATGACGATGACACAGTCAGACAGTCCGTTGTCAGGCTGCTGGAATCCGCGGATATACACGCCCTTGGCTTTTCCTCAGCAGAAGCCTTTCTCAGCCATCCCTTTGAGGATCTGCCCTCCTGCGTGATCCTCGATATGCAGATGCCCACGATAACCGGGTTTGATGTCGCAGATGCGCTGAAAGCCAGCGGGCGGGAAATACCGATCATCTTTCTCACCGGTCACGGCACCATCCCTATGTCCGTCCGGGCGATCAAAGGCGGGGCCTACGAATTTCTCACTAAGCCCGTTGAATCCAGCGCGCTCATTGGCTCCATCGAATCCGCGCTCAGGCTGGCACAGCACAACGCCGCCCGCGTCAAAGAGCACTACGCCCTGAAACAGCGCCACATGTCCCTCACGCCGCGCGAGCACGAAGTGCTTGAGCTGGCCATCAGCGGCAAGCTCAACAAGCAGATTGCCGCCGAGCTGGGCGTCAGTGAGATTACGGTGAAAGTGCACCGCCGCCGGGTGATGGAGAAAATGCAGGTCCGCTCCGTAGCCGAGCTGGTCAGGGCCGTCGAGCGCCTGACCAAACATCAGCCAGCGGAATAACCGTTACTCCTCCTGTCCGGCAAGCGGCAACGCGAAGGTAAACACCGTGCCGTACGGCTCTCTGCGGCGCGCGCTCAGTTTCCCCCGGTGCCGTTCAATGATGCTGGCGCTGATGGTCAGCCCCATCCCCATTCCCTGCGCTTTGGTCGAATAGAACGAGTCAAAGATCCGCTCGGTGAGCGCCGGCTCAATGCCGCTGCCGGTATCGGCGATCTCGAAGATCACCTTTCCCTCGGCGCAGTTCGCGGTGGAGATCGTGATGCTGCACGGGCGATCCGTCACTTCCGCCATTGCTTCCATCGCATTCATCACCAGGTTAAGCAGCACCTGCTGGATCTGCACGCTGTCACCGATGATAAAGCTGTCGTCAGCGTTCAGAAGATAATCAACGCTTATGTGTCGCAGCTCAAGTTCGCTGCGGGAGAGCATAATGATGTGGTGGATCAGGAAGTGCAGATCGATTCGCGTAAACGTGGGGTCCTGTTTGCGCGTCAGAGACTGAATGCTGCGGATGATCTCCCCTGCCCGCTCGCCCTCGGCGGCGATCTCCTCCAGCCCCTCGCGCACTTTGTCCAGCCGTGCCGGATCGCGGTTGAGCCAGCGCAGGCTCGCGCCGGCGTTCGAGACAATCGACATCAGCGGCTGGTTGATCTCGTGCGCGATCGAGGAGGTCAGTTGCCCGACGGTAGTGGCCCGTGAGACTCGCGCCAGATCCGCCTGCGCCACCCGCATCGCATCCTCCGCCGCCCGCTGGCTGGTGATGTCGGTAATGATGCCGTAATACTCATTCACCTCGCTGCCGACGCCCACCGGATCGCCAATCCCGAGGATGTAGCGAACGGAGCCGTCGGTGCGGATGATGCGAAACTCCGCGCGCATCGACAGCCCGTCACGCACGCTCTGGTTAACGAGGGTGCTGATCCGGCCATAATCGTCCTCATGCACGAAGGTCAAAAACTCCGCCATTGAGATCATCTTTTGCTGCTCTGGCAGGCCAAGGATACGGGCGTACTCTTCGGACATAAACATCAGATCCTGCACTAGCTCCCAGCGCCAGCTGCCGGTATGGCTGATCTGCTCGCCCAGCATCAGCGAGGTCTGGCTGGCGCGCAGCTCTTTCTCCACCCGTCGGCGCTGGATGTTTTCCGCCAGCAGCTCGGCGTAGAGCCGCGCCGTCTCCAGCGAAACCGCCGCCTGCGCGCCCAGCAGGCTAACCACGCGCGAATGTTCGGCGGTAAACACTTCCGGCATCAGGCGGTTTTCCAGATACAGAACCCCCACCAGCCGCGCCTGTTTGAACATCGGCACGCACATCACGGCGGCGCCGGACGTCACCAGATACGGATCCTGGCTGAACGGGTGGAACTCCTCCGGTTTGCCGGTGCGGATCTCCTGCCCGGTGCGGATCACCGCGGCCAGCACCGACAGCGGCATGTCCGTCGCCATCGGCGACGCCTTCAGGATGCGCACCCGCACGCCGTCGGTACTGGTCCAGGCGCTGGCTTCGATCTCCGGGATGTGATTATCGCTGACGCGCAGCAGCAGGCCACGCTGCGCCCCGGCCCGTTCAAGCAGCAGCGTCATCAGGTTTTCGATTAAACGTTCAAGGTTGATCTCTTCGGACAAGGCGCGTGAGGCTTTGATGACGCTCTGTAAATCGCGGATCACCTCGTTCTGGGCAAACGCCGCCGTGTCATACGCGCGGCTCTGCCCGGAGGCCAGCAGATGGGGGAAATCCTGCTCCAGCTGGCGCACCTTGGCCTGCGCCCCGGCGCGCCCCCAGGCGGCAATCGCGCCGCGGAAATGGGCGTCGGAGGCGGTCGGGTAGCCGCAGGCCAGCGAGAAACGCCCGGCCAGCTCGTGCGCCAGGGCATTGTTCGGGTTAAACCCGCCCTCCCGCGAGAGTCGCACCGCTTTTTCATACTGCTCCAGCGCGATGCTGTTCATGCCGTCCAGACGGACGATTTCGGCATAAATCAGCGCCTCTTTATCGGCAAACGTGCCCGGATTGATCCGCGCCCAGAGGGCTATTTTGTCGTAATGGTGATGAATACTGCGGCGATAATCCGCCGAGAAGGTTTCCGGCGTGAGCTGGCGGGAGAGCGCCAGCGCGCTGTAAAAATGGTAATCCAGCAGATGAATATGACCCGGCGCGGACCACGCATACCAGCCCGCCATTTCTAAATCCGCCTGTGCGTCGGCGTATTCGCCGCAGGAAAAGTGCGCCATCCCGCGATAGAGCCAGTACCAGAAGAGCATGGTCGAGGTCTGCTCGGGCGCCTGCTCCGGCGGCGCGGGCAGCAGATCGTCAGGCAGCGCCTGGGCGGCACTCCATGTGCCCGTCACTGGCGTGCGTAAAAACTCCACGTAGCGGCGCTGAATGTGCAGAACGGTTTCAATGTCCTGGTAATCCGTTTTGCGCACAAAGGCCAGACCGCGATCGATGCTGGTCAGCACGCCATCCAGATGATCGCCCCGGGAGAGGAAGTTAATGATCTGATGACAGGCCGCGAAGCAGGCCATCGTCATGTCGCCGTGGGTCACCGCCGAGGTAAAGCAGGCCTTGGCGCACTCGATAGTGTACGACAGCGGCTGGGTCCAGACGCTGAGCTGGTCGAGCGGCAGCAGAGTTTTGGCTTCATAGGCATCATAGCCGTGGCGGTTCACCAGCTCACGAGCCAGCGTGCCGTACTCAAACCCGAGACGGTATTCGGCGTAGCGGTGGCCAATCAGCACGCCAAACCAGGCCATCGCCGTGGTGGAAGCACCGGTTATGCCGTGATCGAGCGTGAGGTGCATCATCCGGCACAGGAGTAAAAAGTGCAGGCGCGGGCAGGTAAAGCTGGCGAAAATACTGGCGCTGTAAAGCAGGTTCATCACCGCTTCGGTCTCTGCGTTCTCCATCAGCTTAAGCTGAGAAAACGGGTTCTGCGGCGCGTCGGCGGTGCGTTGACAGAACTGCTGCCAGGCCTCGTCACATTCGGCGTTTTCCGGGTAGCGGCTGATCTGGATCCCGAACACCCCCAGCCAGCATAACGACGCCTCCAGCGCCAGACGGATCTCCGACTGGCGCATATAAACTTCCGCCAGCAGGTTGGCGGCCAGCGCTTTCTCCGTCAGCCCGCCCGGTGAACCGAGGATCGCATCGCACAGCGCACGCGTGCTCTCCAGGTGTCCGAGCGCAAACTCACAGCCCGCCTCTTCGATATCCAGCATAAAGTCCGAGACCGGGCCCGCATTCCCCAGCGCTCTGGCGGTCTGGATATAGCTTAAGGCGGAAAGGTAATCGCCGGTACGCTTCGCACGCCGCGCGGCCTGAAGGCTCAGCTCCCGGAATCGCTGCCGCTGGGGTGCAGGCTGGATGCAGTCCAGCGCGGCGCTGACGTGGTGAACCGCGCGGAACAGCAGTTCGTTGCCCGCCGTCTGCCGCGCGGCATCCGCCAGCAGGCTGGCGGTGGTCAGGTGCAGATGGCTTTTCTCGCCCTCATCCAGCAGGGCAAAGGCGGCTTCCTGCACCCGATCGTGGGTAAAAGCGTACTCTTTCTCCGTCAGCACAATCAGCTGAGCGGTAACGGCCGGGTGAAGCGCGTAGCGGATTTCCGCCGCCGACCGCCCCACCACGCGGCACAGCATCTCCAGCTCACCGGTGCAGCCGAGGCAGGCGATGCTGCCCAGCAGGCGGCGCGTCTCGTCGGGCATCTCCTTGAGCTGTTCAAGCACCAGCGTCACCACGTTCTCGGTGTAGTGCCGGGCGCGGATGGCCTGGAGATCGTAATGCCATTTCCCCTGATATTTGTTGTGCACCACCAGTCCGTCATCGACGATGCGGCGGAAAAACTCCTGCACGAACAGCGGGTTGCCGCCGGTTTTTTCATGGATCAGCGTGGCAAGATCGGCGGTACCGGTACTGCGGGCATGAAAAATCCCCCCGAGCCAGCGCGCCACGGCCTTCACCGACAGCGGCTGCGGCACGATCGTCGTGGCGTGCTGCGCCGCCTCCGGCAGGCTCGCCAGCGCGGTCTGCAAGGTGGGCTCAGAAAGCGAACTGAGATCGCGGTGCGCCACCACCACCAGCAGCGGGATGGCGCCGCAGGCGCGCAGCAGGTGATCGAGCGTTTGCAGGCTGGCGGCGTCGATCCACTGCACATTATCCAGCAGCAGCACCAGCGGCGCGCCCTGGGTGGCGAAGGTTTTCACCAGCGCCAGCACCATATGGCTGAAGCGCGCCCGCGCGTCGATGGAAAAGGTATCCGCAGAGAAACGCGGTTTGTTCTCAAGGAGTAAATTCAGCTCCGGCACCAGGCTGACGGCCAGCTCCTCGAAGCCTTCCAGCGCGCGCGACAGGCGGATTTTCCACGTCGCTACCTCCCCGGCTGGCAGCCCGAGCAGGTGCAGCGTGAGCGTCCGAAACGCCGAACTCAGCACGCCGTAGGGCAGCGTGGGAGAATATTGATCGACCTTGCCCACCGCCAGCAGCACCTTGCGCTGTTGCAGCGATTTCAGCGTGGTGGCGATCACGGAAGACTTGCCGATCCCCGACGGACCGCCAATCGTCACCAGTTCCGGCGCACCGCTCTGGCTGACCCGCTCAAACGCGGCGATGACGTCGCTGGCCTGCGGATGCGCAGAGAAAAGCGAATCGGCAAGATGGATCGCCGGAGAGCGATCCTGCTGGCCGGGAATAAAGTCGACGATCTCACCTTCGGCGGTCAGCGTCGCCTGGCAACGCCTGAGGTCGGCAATCAGCCCGTCGACGGTCTGATAGCGATTCTCCGGGTTCTTCTCCAGCAGCTTAAGGATAATGGTCGACAGCATGCCGGGTACGTCCGGGCGCACCCGCCCCGGCGAAAGCGGCTCAGAGGCAATGTGGTAATGCGCCCAGTTGGTCTGGTCATCAGCGCTCAGTTCAAACGGCAATCGCCCGGTCAGAAGTTCATAAAGCACGATACCAAGACTGTAGAGATCGCTCCGGCTGTCGACGGCGCGCCGGGTACGCGTGGTGTGTTCCGGTGACATGTAGGCGGGCGTGCCGCCAGACGCGGCAAGCCGGGACTGGGAGAACGCGTCGGAGGTGCCGCAGGAAAGACCGAAGCTGCACAAACGGCAGGTGGCGTCGTGATGAACGAAGATCGCCCCGGGTTTGATATCGCCGTGGATCAGGTTGTGCAGATGCATCTGGCGCAGGGGACCGCAGATGCGGATCGCCATCTCGATAAAGCGGGCGATCCCGGAGATCGCCTTACCTGCCCGGCACGCCAGCAGTTCAAAGCAGAACGGCGCGTAGACCAGCGCAAAACGTCCGCGGTACTGGGTTGAAGCGACGGGCCGGATAGCCCAGCCGTCATGAAGCCGATCGCGCAGGGCAAACTCGTTTTTCAGCAGCCGCGTGGCCCGCTCCTCTTCTTCATCGCTGACCGCGGTGGCAATAATAAACGAACCGCCGGACTGGGGATGCCGCCCGTTCATCCAGGCGATGCCGCCCTCCTGCGCCAGCACGGTAAAAATGACATCCTCTTTCAGAACAAAAGCCCGCCCTTCATGGAGACTTCCCCGGGCGGGCCAAAATGCAGGCGACGTATGTTCGTTCATCCGCGATCCTTATTGTCGGCGGGTCAGCTCCCGCTGAATATGATCCAGCAGAATATCGATGTTAATCGGCTTACGCAAAAATGCAGCGGCGCCCAGACTGAGTGCATACCGCTGCATATTTTCATCAGCATGACCGGAGATAAACAGTATTGGCGGTGGCGGCGTGGCCAGCAACCGCAGCTTCTCAAACAGCTCGATGCCGTTCATGCCGCGTAGCTTGATGTCGGTGATCACCAGCGACGCGCCGGACAGGGCGAGAGGGTGGCTCAAAAACACCTCTGCCGAATCGAAGGTATCGGTAGCATACCCTTCCGATTGCAGCAGGTTACTGAGCCCGCTGCGAACAGAGCGTTCGTCATCAATGATGGCAATGCGCCACGGCAGCGTCATGCTGTCTTTCCTCAAACAAATCGTTACGCGTCGCGGCTTTCCTTCGCGGGCGCTGGGGGCGCGGTACCGCTGATCTTCGGTACGCATTCATGACGAAACCAGGCCAGGGTTAACGGTTCGCGGCTCACCAGACGCCGTCCGATGGGGATTAGCTGTTCACCCACCAGCATGCCGAACAGGCCAAGCAGCGCGACGACCGGCGGCGCCGGGGAATGCACGTCGAGCAGGGCGTAAAGTACCCCAGCCGCGACCCCGCACACCAGCGAAATAATCCAGGCCTTCATGATGACGCTCCGGTCAGGTGCTGAACGTGGGGAACCGTCACCTGCACGCCCGCGGGATTATCGCGGGATAAAAGATGACGCATCGCCTGTTCCCCCGCCAGCATCCCCAGCAGGCCAATCAGCGCCAGCGCGGGCGGCGCGGGGGAACGCACCTTCAGCACGGCATACATCAGGCCAATCAACACGCCTGCCGCGAGGGATATCAACCCTGTACTCATTGTGAACTCCAGAGAAAAAGGCAGCGGCGAGCCGGATGAGGGACCAGCCCGCCAGCGGAACTTAGCGAGCCGGAACCGGCGCTAAGGTGCGGTGCTCGCTCTTCTGACGAGACGGCGCTTTGTGCACCATGGTGTAGGCGTAATCCACACCCATTCCGTAGGCGCCGGAGTGCTCGCGCACGATATCCATCACCGCGGTGTAGGTCTCTTTGCGCGCCCAGTCACGCTGCCACTCCAGCATCACCTGCTGCCAGGTCACCGGGATCACGCCCGCCTGGATCATGCGCTGCATCGCGAAGTCATGGGCTTCTTTGGAGGTGCCGCCGGAGGCGTCTGCCACCATATAAATTTCGTAGTCGCCTTCCAGCATCGCGCACAGGGCAAAGCTGTTATTGCACACTTCGGTCCACAGGCCCGCGACAACCACCTTCTTCTTGCCGTTGGCCTTCAGCGCGTCGCGCACCTTCTGGTCGTCCCAGGAGTTCATGGAGGTACGCTCCAGAATGTCCTGGCCCGGGAACACGTCCAGCAGCTCCGGATAGGTATTGCCGGAGAAGCTTTCGGTCTCAACGGTGGTGATGATGGTTGGGATGTTGAACACCTTAGCCGCTTTCGCCAGCGCCACGGTGTTGTTTTTCAGCACCTGGCGGTCAATAGACTGCACGCCGAACGCCATCTGCGGCTGGTGGTCAATGAAGATGATCTGACAGTTGGCAGGGGTTAAGACTTCGAGCTTAGAAGTGGTCATAAGAGTATCCAGTGAGGTTAAAGGTTAAAATCGCCGCGAACAGCACGCCGATAAAATCGCGTTCATCCTATGACCCACACCGCCGTGGTGTAATTATCTCTTCGTATAGTTAACCTTAGGTATAGTTATACTTTGGTATACCTATCCTATTGTATAACTGGATCTTTACCGAAACCGGTTCCCATAATCCTGACCATTCCCCTCTGAGTCTGGAGCTATTATGGTTACCCTCGGTAAAGCCGATCTCATTCTGGTTAACGGCCAGTTTCACACCGTCGATCGCGAGAATCCTGTCGCGGAAGCCGTTGCCGTGCGCGACGGGAAATTTCTGGAAGTGGGTACCGTCGCCGAGGTGATGCAACACCACTGCGACGGCACTAAGGTGGTGGACTTAAAAGGCCACACCGCCATCCCCGGCCTGAACGACTCGCACCTGCACCTCATTCGCGGCGGGCTGAACTACAATCTTGAGCTGCGCTGGGAAGGCGTGCCGTCGCTCGCCGACGCCCTGCGGATGCTGAAAGAGCAGGCCCTGCGCACGCCGTCGCCCCAGTGGGTGCGCGTGGTGGGCGGCTGGAGCGAGTTCCAGTTCGCCGAGCGCCGCATGCCGACCCTCGACGAAATTAACGACGCCGCGCCGGATACGCCGGTCTTCATCCTCCACCTGTACGACCGCGCCCTGCTCAACCGCGCCGCGCTGAAGGTGGTCGGCTACACCAAAGACACGCCGAATCCGCCGGGCGGGGAGATCCAGCGCGACGCCAACGGCAACCCGACCGGGATGCTGATTGCCCGTCCGAACGCCATGATTTTGTACGCCACGCTGGCGAAAGGGCCGAAGCTGCCGCTGGAGCAGCAGGTCAACTCCACGCGCCAGTTCATGCGCGAGCTGAACCGTCTGGGGCTGACCAGCGCCATCGACGCAGGCGGCGGCTTCCAGAACTACCCGGAAGATTACGAGGTGATTGCCGAGCTGCACGAGAAAAAGCAGATGACCATCCGCATCGCCTACAACCTGTTTACCCAGCGTCCGGGCCACGAGCTGGAAGACTTTGAAAAATGGACCGACATGCTTACGCCGGGCCAGGGCAGCGACTTCTTCCGCCACAACGGCGCGGGCGAGATGCTGGTTTTCTCCGCCGCCGATTTTGAAGACTTCCTCGAGCCGCGTCCGGACCTCGCGCCGGGTATGGAAGACGAACTGGAGCGCGTGGTGCGCCATCTGGTGGAGCACCGCTGGCCGTTCCGCCTGCACGCCACTTACAACGAATCCATCAGCCGCATGCTGGACGTGTTCGAGAAGGTGAACCGTGACATTCCGTTCAACGGGCTGCACTGGTTCTTCGACCACGCCGAAACCGTGTCGCAGGCCAACATTGACCGCATCAAAGCACTCGGCGGCGGCATTGCCGTCCAGCACCGCATGGCCTTCCAGGGCGAGTACTTTGCCGAGCGCTACGGCATCGAAGCCACCCGCCACACGCCGCCGGTGGCAAAAATGCTCGAGACCGGCGTGCCGGTGGGCCTGGGAACGGACGCCACCCGCGTGGCGAGCTATAACCCATGGACCGCGCTCTACTGGCTGGTCTCCGGCCGCACCGTTGGCGGGATGCAGATGTACGATCACAGCGCCCGTCTGGATCGCGATACCGCCCTGATGCTCTGGACCCAGGGCAGCGCGTGGTTCTCCAGCGAGCAGAACCAGAAGGGGCAGATCAAAGCTGGCCAGCTCGCGGATCTGGCGGTGCTCAGCAAAGATTACTTCCGCGTGCCGGAGGAGGAGATCAAGGGCATCGAGTCCGTCCTCACCGTGGTGAACGGCGATATCGTCTATGCCGCAGGCGCTTTTGGCCCACTCGCGCCGCCCGCCATTCCGGTCCTGCCCGAGTGGTCCCCGGTGGTGAAGGTGCCGGGCCACTACCGCAGCGCGCCGCCGCAGGCCGCACGCGTGGGTATGAGTGTGGCTCACCACTGTAGCGGCCCGTGCGGGGTTCACAGCCACCAGCATGATTTCGCCCGTACGTCAGCGATGCCGGTATCCGACGATAACGCTTTCTGGGGGGCGCTGGGTTGCAGCTGCTTTGCATTCTGATGAAACAAAATGACGCTTCGCCCCGGATCGATCCGGGGCTGTTCTTTCTGCGCCTGACCGGCAGTCTGCTGCTGCTTTACGTGCACGGCCTGCCGAAGGTGCTGCACTTCAGCGAAGAGCTGACGCGCATTGAAGATCCGTTTGGTTTTGGGCCGTATGCCAGCCTGATCCCGGCGATCGTCGCCGAGGTGATCTGCCCGCTGTTTATCATTGCGGGGGTTTACACCCGCCTGGCGTGCCTGCCGATTATCGCCGTGCTGCTGGTGGCGATGCTGGCGGTTCATCCGAACTGGTCGATTGCCGAGGGGCAGTTTGGCTGGCTGCTGCTGATTATCTTCACCACCCTCGCCCTTACCGGGCCTGGCCAGTGGCGAGTGCAGCGTAAAACAACGGAGAGGTTCGCATGACCCAGGTAAACGACGTTCGCGACGCACACGTCGAGACGACGCCCACCCCTACGGTTTCACCCTGGCAGCCGCTGAGCCAGCCGGTGTTCCGCATGCTGTGGATCGCCACGGTGGTCTCTAACGTCGGCTCATGGATGAGCGACGTCGGTATCAACTGGAGCATGCTGACGCTCAGCGCCGATCCGCTGGATATCGCGCTGGTGCAGGCGGCGAGCAGCCTGCCGATGTTCCTTTTCGCCCTGCCGTCCGGGGTGATGGCGGACATCGTTGACCGACGTAAATACCTGCTCTTCTCCCAGCTGTGGGTATTCATTGCCGCCGCCGGGCTGACGCTGCTCTCTTTTACCGGACACGTCACCCCCACCGTTCTGCTGGCGGCGACGTTTCTGCTGAGCGTGGGCGCGGCCATGAGTTCGCCGCCGTTTCAGGCGATTGTCCCTGACCTGGTGAGCAAGCCCGAACTGGGTTCCGCCGTGGCGCTGAACTCGCTGGGGGTGAACATCAGCCGGGCAATTGGCCCTGCGCTGGGCGGTTTTCTGCTGTCGCTTGCCGGACCGTGGATGGTGTTTGCCCTGAACGCCCTGTCCGTGATGGGCGTGGCGTGGGTGCTGTGGCGCTGGCGTCCGGCACCGTCCGTGCAGCGTTTGCCACCGGAGCACTTCTTCTCTGCGGTGCGCTCCGGGATTCGCTACGTGCACGCCGCGCCGGTGCTGCGCAACGTGCTGGTGCGCACCGTGGCCTTTTTTGTTTTCGGCAGCGCGGGCTGGGCATTGCTGCCGCTGGTGGCGCGCCGCGAGCTGGGCTTAGGCCCGGCGGGCTATGGCGTGATGCTGGCGTGTATCGGCCTTGGCGCCATTGCCGGGGCCATCCTGCTGCCGCGTCTGCGCCAGCGGCTGAACGCCGATCGGCTGATGGTGGCCGCCAGCCTGACGTTTGCGATCACCATGCTGGCGCTGGCATTTGTACGTCACTTTTGGCTGCTAAACTTGTTTGAGTTCTTTACCGGCTTCGCGTGGATTGCGGTGCTCTCCACCCTCAACCTTGGCGCGCAGCGCAGCGCCGCACGCTGGGTAAAAGCCCGGGCGCTGGCGGTGTATCTGACGGTCTTTTTCGGTTCGATGACCGCAGGCAGCGCCGTCTGGGGCCAGATCGCCTCACAGTTCGGCACTCCGGCTTCGCTGGTGGTCGCCACGCTGGGGATGGTGCTGGCGAGCATGACGGTGTTCCGCTGGAAGCTGGAGAAAGATCCGGATTTAAATCTCGACCTGAGCGGGCAGCCGCTGGACGGGGTGGAGATTGAACTCCCGAACGAGCGTGGCCCGTTGCTGGTCTCGCATGAGTACATCATCGACCCGCAGAACGCGAAAGCGTTTTTGCAGGCCGTGCACGAGCTACGCCGGGTGCGCCGCCGCGCCGGGGCGATGAGCTGGGCGGTGTACGAAGATATTGAACGTCCGGGTCTGTTTATCGAGACCTTCCTGATGGGTTCCTGGATTGAACATCTGCGCCAGCAGGAGCGCCACACCATGAATGACCTCCTGTTGCAGAGCCGCGTTCTGGCTTTTCATCAAGGCACAACATCACCGGCAATTCGTTATCTGGTCGCGCCGGTCTGAACATAACAATCACCTGTAGAGGAACACACTATGGCAACGTTTAAGGCAAAAGATGGTACGCAGATTTATTACAAAGACTGCGGCGCGGGCAAACCGGTTCTCTTCAGCCACGGCTGGCCGCTGGACGGGGATATGTGGGACAGCCAGCTGAACTTCCTGGCCGAGCGCGGCTACCGCACCATCGCCTTTGACCGTCGCGGGTTTGGGCGTTCGGATCAGCCGTGGAACGGCTATGACTACGATACCTTTGCATCCGACATTAACGACCTGATCACCACGCTGGATCTGCGCGATGTGACGCTGGTGGGCTTCTCCATGGGCGGCGGCGACGTGACGCGTTACATCAACAACTACGGCAGCGAACGCGTGGCCGGTCTTGCCCTGCTGGGCGCGGTAACGCCCATTTTCGGCAAATCCGAAAGCTACCCGGAAGGGGTCGATCAGAGCGTGTTCAGCGGGATTCGTGACGGACTGCGTAAAGATCGCGCCCAGTTCATCAGCGACTTCGCCACCCCATTCTACGGCACCAACGCCGGGCAGACCGTTTCTGCCGGTGCCCTGACGCAGACGCTGAACATCGCCCTGCTGGCGTCCCTGAAGGGCACCATTGATTGCGTAACCGCCTTCGCCGAGACCGATTTCCGCCCGGATATGGCGAAAATCGACGTGCCGACGCTGGTGATCCACGGCAGCAACGACCAGGTCGTGCCGTTTGAAACGACCGGCAAGCTGGCGGCAGAGATGATCAAAAACGCCACGCTGAAAGTGTACGACAACGCGCCGCACGGCTTCGCGCTGACCCACCAGGATCAGCTCAACGAAGATCTGCTGGCGTTTGTGAAGTCGATGTAACATCGACCAGGGGCATGTTGATCCGGCATGCCCTTATAGATCACTGTTTTAGGTAGTTATTCACTCAGGCTTGCAATCCCGTAAAATTCATTCGCCAGGTTACTGAAGCCTGTAATTTTACTGGAGAGCATATGGACGCAGTTGAGCAAGACGTCAGATTCGAATGGGCAGACTTTTATCAGGCTTTTGCCTCTCAGCTACTGACCTGGCGAAATCGAAGAGAGGAGTTGGTGGCGGGTATTCACCGCATTGCTGCTGAGATTGGTAGTATGTCACACCTACAGGACAAGCCCGCTAATGGCGTCCCCCATCCTTTGAAAGACATTTGTCCTTTCACCACTATGGGCTTGTTTAATCGCTCGCTTACCGTTACCAACCGAAGAAATATCGCAGCCAGCCTGGCAAAACTGATAGGCGTACGCGAAAAGGTTCCTGAATCGTTCGACGGTATTCCGCTACTGAACAATCAGAAATCATGGTTCTTTGGCTATGAGAAATCACGTAAGCCTGAAGACATCGATACGCTGTGGGAAATGTTTTCTCAGGCAATCTCCTTCGCCGACACCCCAAACGCCGATCCCGCTGACTTCCTCTTTTCTTATGACGCCGCATCTAACGTGCGCAATGTGGGCTGGAACCTGACAATGGGATTGTACTGGCTACGCCCCTGGTTCTACCCTACGCTGGATAGCCAGTCTCAGTACTACATCCAGAAAGTCCTGAACATTAAAATCATTAAAAAAGGTGCCAAAGGGCGCTGTAGCGGACACAACTATCAGACCGTAGCCCTGGCGCTCAAAAAGGCTTTTACCCAGCCAAACTATCCGGTTCACTCCTTCCCTGAACTCTCTCTGGCGGCATGGAATATTGATTTGCAACAGTCAAATGATGAAGTCGAGCGGCTGACATGGAAAGCGTATTTGCTCAATAAGATCAAGGTGCTGTGCCTACGAAAAGACAGCCCCTTTTTCTCTTTGAGGGAGTTAAAAGAGGCCTATCTGGATGAGATTAAGGCGGATTATCCCAATAACAATACTATTGAATCATCCATTTCATATTATCTGCAAAAACTACGTGACGATGATGAACTGGAGTTTCAGACCCCCGGCAATTATGAATACCTCAACTTCGATAAAGGTGAATTGCAGAGCATCACCGAGGAAACGGTTGAAGAGAACGTGCCCGCAGAAATCCCCCACAAGCCTTACGCGATAAGCAATTTGATCGATGAGGGCTGCTTTTTAGAAGAGGAAAAAATCCAATTCATCCTTCAGCGGTTACAGGCCAAAAAAAACCTGATCCTTCAGGGCCCGCCGGGAACCGGTAAAACCTGGCTTGCGCGCCGTCTGGCGTATTGTCTGATGGGCGAGGAAACCTCTAAGCGCATCAGCGCGGTGCAGTTCCACCCTACCCTCTCCTACGAAGACTTTATTCGCGGCTGGCGTCCTAACAATGAAGGACGTTTAGCACTGGTAGACGGGCCTTTTCTCCATGCAATCGACAAAGCAGTAAACGATCCGACAACTAAGTACGTGGTCATTATTGAGGAGATTAACCGGGGCAATCCTGCGCAAATTTTTGGCGAAACGCTGACGCTGATGGAGGCGGATAAACGTACGCCGAACGAGGCGCTTGAGCTCTCATATCGATCTGATATGGATGAAAAAACCTACATTCCTGAAAACCTGTATATCATCGGGACGATGAATATCGCTGACCGCTCGCTTGCCCTGCTAGACCTGGCATTACGGCGCCGCTTTGCGTTTATTGATCTAAAGCCCGAGTTTAACGACGCGTGGAAAAAATGGGTTAACCAACGGTTTAATGTGAGCCTGGAAACATTAGCCTTTATCGAATCCAAATTCACCGCGTTAAATGAAAAATTGTCCAGGGATGCGGCCCTGGGACCTCAATTTTGTATCGGGCATAGCTATGTTACCCCACCTGCGGGGTTGAAAATTGACGACGGGATGGCCTGGTACGAGCAGATTGTCGAAACCGAAATCTGCCCTTTACTTGCCGAATACTGGTTTGATGCGCCGGAGAAAGTCCAGGATTCCAGAAAGGAACTTCTCAGCGTATGACCGATCTTGCTGAACGTGACGATACGCAGGCTCGGGCAGCTGTATCGCGTATTCCTTTGCGGAATATCTGGCTATTGATGCTGTACGCCTCCAGTCTGTTTCGCCACCACGGGCGCAGCATGGTTGCCGCTGAAAACAACCCGGAGGAGATCCCGGCGCTGGTGGCCAGGATCCTGCTTCACGAAGTGGAGCAGCGGCTGTTAAGGCATTTAAGTATGGGATACCAAACTCGCCGCGCCACGCTTAACAGGGTAAGGGGACGCATTGATGTTCTGCGCACAACCAGTCGACAATTGCTTGAGCGGGCACAGGTAGCCTGCCAGTTTCAGGAAATGACGCTGGACACACCACGAAATCGCTATGTTCGCTCTGCGTTAGAGCACCTTGTTCCGCTGCTCAGCAACGGCCCGCTGGCTGCGCAATGTCGCGCAATGGCAATCAATTTGCGTCGTCGTGGTATTGAGGGGGGTATGCCCAGTAAAGGTGAACTGCCGTCAATCACACGTTTTGGCCGCCACGATGCGGCGGATAAAGCCATGGTCGATGCCGCGAAGCTGGCATTTGAATTATGGCTACCAACCCAAACTGCGGGGCATAAACTGTTGCCAACGCCGTCTGATGATCCTTACTGGATGCGCAAGCTGTTCGAGAAAAGTATGGCGGGTTTCTATCACTTCCATCTTCCCAAAAAAGACTGGACAGTCGCTGCCGGAAAAGAGTTGAAATGGGGATTAACGTCTCAAAGTACAGGGAGCGAAAGTATTTTCCCAACCATGAACTCAGACATTATTCTTGAGCACAAGCAACCTGCACAGCGCGTCATCATCGACACCAAATTCAATAACATTCTGACTAAAGGCTGGTATCGCGATAAGAGCTTGCGCAGCGGTTATATCTACCAGATTTATACCTATCTGCGAACGCAGGAGAACCGAACAGACCCATTATCTCTCCGTTCAGCTGGATTATTACTTCATCCAGCCGTCGATGTAATGCTCTACGAATTCGTTGAGGTACAGGGGCATAAAATCCACTTTGCCACCGTAGATTTAGCAGCAGATGCCGTCACAATCGCTCAGCAATTATTGAAATTAGCGCGTGAT
Source organism: Enterobacter cloacae complex sp. IR5403 (assembly GCF_049238705.1). Classification (NCBI taxonomy): domain Bacteria; kingdom Pseudomonadati; phylum Pseudomonadota; class Gammaproteobacteria; order Enterobacterales; family Enterobacteriaceae; genus Enterobacter; species Enterobacter cloacae complex sp. IR5403. The sequence continues at coordinate 112,264 of NZ_JBMKHP010000013.1, forward strand.
TGCTGTGGGATAACTGACGTGAATTAAGTTCTGAAGTGGACGCCTGCATGACAGGCGCCCATTTATCTTAGTTCGCCGGAGCCGGATGCTCCAGCCGCTCATTCTCTGCACGGCTATTTTCTACATGATGCCGACGCTCCGCCAGCAGCCGACAAATCTCCGCGTGCTTCTCCTCGGTAAAGGTAAAGCGCGACATAAAGCCCATGCGGATCAGCGACCCAATCGCCGGCAGCAGGCAAATCCCGAAGAACAGCCCCGCCAGCACGCTGTCGCTCTGTGACTGTGCCTGCGGCACATAGTCGATCATTGTCAGAAACACGCCGATGAGCCCGCCGCCCACCGCCACCGACATCTTGCCGGTAAAGGTCTGCCCGGAGAAGGTGATCGCCGCGCAGCGCTTGTGGGTGTGATACTCCGCGTACTCGATGGTGTCGGCAATCATCGACGAGGTGAGAATGTTGGTCATCATCACGAACAGCGTGCTCAGGCCGAGCAGGATAAACAGCAGCGCCGTGTGCTGATAGCCCGTGAACCACATCACCACGCGCACCGCCACGTCCAGCCCGCAGAGGATCATAAACAACTTCCGCTTCTGCATCCGGCGGGTCAGCAGCGGGGCGACCAGGCACAGCACCGCCGCCACTATCCCCATCACGCCAATTGCCATTTGCAGGCTGCCGTCGCCCATGTTGTTGATAAAGAAGTAGATATAGAGACCGCCCGCCACGTTATGGAACACGCAGAAAAAGAACGATAGCAGGACAATAAACAGCGGCTTGTTCTGGCGCAGGTTGTGGAAGGTGTCGCGCATCGTCACCTTTTCCGGGCTCGGCGGCACGCGCTCTTTGATCTGCATAAAGCCGTTGAGCATCAGCGGCAGGCCCACCAGCATCATCACCAGCGCCGCCATAAAGTAGCCTTTATCGTTGCTGTACTGGGCAAAGAACGCCGCCAGCTTCGGGAAGAAGATGTTGGCGCAGGCAATCCCCGCGTTGACCCCGAGCATCGCCGCCGTCACCGCGCGGGTGCGCTGGCCGGAGTCGTTGGTCATCACCGATGACATCGACCAAAACGGGATATCGGAGATGGCGTACAGCGTCCCCCACAGGATATACGTCACCCCGGCGTAGAGGATTTTGGTGGTCATGTCCGCTTCGATTTTATAGAACGCCAGCAGGGTGACCCCGGTTATCAGCAGCGGGGCGATCAGTAAAAAGTGGCGAAACTTACCGAACCGGCTGTTAATGGTGTCCATAATGCTGGCAAACAGCGGATCGTGAACCGCATCCCACGCACGGGCAATCAGGAAGATGGTACTTGCCGCCAGCGCCGAGATCCCCAGCACGTCGGTGTAAAAATAGTTAATAAACGAACCCACTAAACCAAAGCTAAAACACTGACCTAAACCATAGCCAAAGTAAGACCACAACTCGCGAGACGGTATTTTCATTGTCATTGCCATAGTGCGTACCTGGTTGCCCGGCGACAGCGCGCCGGGTCATTATTATTAGCCCTGCGGATTCGGGGCGATTTTGCGCAGCTTCTTCATCAGCGCGATTTCAGCGCGTGAGAACGGGATACCGTTCTCCTCAAACACGTCGTGGAACCACAGGCGGCAGTAGTCCTTGGACTCCTTCATCACTACCGGCCACGGCAGCCAGGTCTGGGTTTTGCCGCGCACCAGCCCCCACTGATACGGCGCGACCTTCGCCATGTACATCAGCGGGAGCTGCTCTTCGATGGTGCCGCCCACGTGACGCGCCAGCCATTCGGTGCAGAAGATTGGGCGGCCCAGCGCCTGAAGCTGCTGGATAATCGCCGTCATGCGCCCGGTATTGGTATAGGCGTGGTAGCTCACCACATCTGACAGCGCCAGCGCGGTCTGGTCCAGCGGGTGCTGGTAAAACGTCTCGCCCTCTTCTTCCGCCGGCAGACGCCACGCGCAGACGGTGAGCGGCTGGGTCGGGTCTTCCTCACGCACCCAGCGGAACGCCAGCTTCATCAGCTCATGCGCGCAGGTTTCCAGCTTCTCGTCGTACAACACCTCCTCCGTGCCCGTCGCGAAAATGCCGCGGTTGCCCGGCTCGTTGTAGAGATCCCAGAGCAATACGCGCTTATCCTCGCGGAACTGGCGCACAACGTCGCGTATATAGCGCTCAATCTGTGGCCAGCAGTCGCGATCGCACACCTTATCGCGCCCCGGGCTCGCTGCCGCCTGGCTGTTGTGCTTGCCCGGTACGGGCGGCTTTTGCGGGCCGAGGTACGGCTCGTCGCCGGAGAAGCCGCAGTCGTCCATCAGGGTCAGCATGGTGCTGAACCCGTGGCCGTCGGCAATCGTCAAAAAGCGGTCGATGCGCGTCATCAGCCCGTCGCGGTCGTGCTCCCAGACGATGAACGGCAGGTTGATGCGCAGGGTGTTATAGCCTGCGTCCGCCGCCCAGCCCAGCTCGCGTTCGATGGTGTCGGCATCGAACGTTTCCTCCTGCCAGATATCGGTCCAGTTCACCGCCGTCGACGGCAGATAGTTAAACCCGCACAGCCAGCCTTTTTGCTGATACCACACCTGTGCCTGCTCCCTGCTCCACTGCTCTTTCATTACGCATCCTCTTACTGATAATATTTAGCTAATAAATATTAGTTGCAGGATAAATGCGCAAATCGCGGCGCTCAAAAAAGCGACGCCTCTCACAAAGTTCACGCTTCGATGGATGAGAAACGTGATCGACGGCGCGGAAGCGCGCGGTTAGGGTATGATGCAAATTCGCGAAAGGGAGAGGACGGATGAAGCGAAAAACAAAAGTGACGATGAACGATATTGCGCGGGCGGCGGGGGTGTCGCAGGCGACGGTATCGCTGGTGCTTAACCAGTCCCGCAACATCAAGCTCAGCGACGACACCCGTCAGCGGGTGATCAACGTCGCCACCGAACTCGGCTATGACCGCCTCCCCGCCGTTCACGCTCCGCGCAACCAGGAGGAGATCGCCCTGCTGGTCAGCTCGTTGCAGAGCTTCGACCCGTTTATCGACGCCATCAGCCAGGCGCGGGAAGCGGCGTGGCGCAACGAGACCCTGCTCACCGTCTACGACTACGGCGACGACGTGGAGCTGGCCCTGAACATCATCCGCCAGCTGGACAAGCGCAACTGCATCGGGATTATCCTTGCCTCTCCGGTCACGAACGTCGTCGATATGACGGCATTCCAGGACTGCACCCGCATCCCGCTGGTGCTGCTCAACCAGCGCGACCCCGGCTCGCCGCTGCTACCGTCGTTTATTCCGGACGACTATGCCAACGCTTTCCAGGTCACTAAACACCTCATCGCCTGCGGCGCCAGCCGTATCGCCCACATCACCGGCGAGAGCTGGATGGAGGCCTCGCGCCAGCGTCTGGCGGGCTACCAGGCGGCGTTACAGCAGGCTGGACTCGCGTGCGACGACGGCCTGGTGCGCCAGACCAACTGGCAGTTCAGCGAGTCCTTTACCGCGACGGCTTCCCTGCTGGAACTGGCCGAGCGCCCGGACGCCATCTTCTGCGCCAGCGACTGGCTGGCGATTGGCTGCTATCAGGCGCTGGCGGTGAACGGCGTGCGCATTCCGCAGGACATGCTGCTGGCGGGCTACGACGACCAGAAGATTTCCGAGCAGCTCACCCCGCCGCTAACCAGCATCCAGTTGCCTTACAGCGAGCTGGGACGGCTGGCGGTGGAGTACCTGTGCAATCAGGAAGATGCCGCCACGCACGTGACGCTGGCGGGCAGGCTGAAGGTACGCGCCTCAAGCAGCGGCGCCTGAGCCGCTTTACCCCTGCGTTGTTGCATGATAGGTTAATTCGATGAACACACGCTCCGCCGCACTCACCATTAAACGCTGGTGGCTGCCTTCTTAAAGGCGGCCCGGAGTTGTTTTCCCCATTTTCAGAGAGCCGCCGAAAGGCGGCTTTCACACATCCAGGACCCCTTTCGGCAATTGCACATTAAGGAGTCTTTATGAACGCACCAACCATCCTCACCGGCGATCGTCCAACCGGCCCGCTGCACCTCGGTCATTTCGTCGGATCGCTGCGCCAGCGCGTGGCGCTTCAGCAGACGCACAACCAGTTTGTGCTGATTGCTGACCTTCAGGGGCTAACCGACAACGGCAGCAACCCGCAAAAAATTCGCGACAACATCCCCGAAGTGCTGGCCGACTACCTCGCCGCGGGCATTGACCCGAACCAGACCACGATCTGCCTGCAATCCGCCCTGCCCGCCCTTGCAGAGCTGACGATGCTGTATATGAACATCGTCACCGTCGCCCGCGTGGAGCGTAACCCGACGGTGAAAAACGAGATTGTGCAGAAAGGCTTCGCCCGCTCGCTGCCGGTCGGGTTTATGGCCTACCCCATCAGCCAGGCGGCGGACATCACCGCGTTCAAGGCCGAGTGCGTGCCCGTCGGCGACGACCAGCTGCCGATGATTGAGCAGACCAACGAGATTGTGCACAAGATGAACAGCCTGCTGCCCGCCCCGGTGCTGCGCCACTGCAAGGCGATGCTGAGCGACACCAGCCGCCTGCCCGGCATCGACGGCGGTGCCAAGATGTCGAAATCGCTGGGCAACACGCTGCACCTTTCGGCCAGCGAAGAGACGATTCATCGTGCGGTCAGCGCCATGTACACCGACCCGCACCACCTGAAGGTGAGCGACCCGGGGCAGATTGAGGGGAACGTGGTGTTTACGTACCTCGACGCGTTTCATCCGGACAAGGAGAAAGTGGCGGCGATGAAGGCGCATTATCAGGCGGGCGGGCTGGGCGACAGGGTGTGTAAGAACGAGCTGGAGGCGTGTTTGCAGGAGCTGATTGCGCCGATGCGGGAGCGGAGGGCGATGTACATGCAGGACAAGGGAGAGTTGATGGCGATGCTGAAGCGCGGGACGGAACGGGCGCAGGGGGTGACGCAGGAGACGTTGAGGGAGGTGAAGGTTGGGCTGGGGGTGCCGGTGTTTAGTTAAGGTAGGTTTAGCGGTGGAGTGCGTGGGATTGGCATGAAGCCGCTAACTTGATTATTACGGAAATCAGCGAGGCGCAAAAATTCTTAAATGCATTATTAGCTATTGTTGTTTGTCATTCTGTTAAGAGCGCTATATTCATAGATTCTTTATATTTTAAACGTCGCGGCAACTGCTATGAGTAAGTTTATTATTTCCATGCTGAATACGTTACTTTGTGTTTTTGTGATTGTGTTATGCCTCATATGCGTGGGCGTCACTGATAACTGGAAAGAATGCACTATAGCTATAATCATCACTTTAGGATGCGCACATTTCATTGCCGTTTTACTAAATCGTGTATTGCCTCATAAGTTATCTATCTTAGAAGGAATACTGGAATTATTGGGAGGACCACTATTAGTTATAGGCACAATTGTGTGCTTTGATGTATTCGAACCCTGGCCGTTAAAAATCATTGGTATGTTTGCGTGGATTGTTTTGATTTTCTTTGGACCTTCAATAATAAGTCCCAGGCGTTAACTCGATCTACTGATGAATGTCTACGTCATTTCTGTACCAAAGGAATTCAACATAATGCAACCCACTCTTTCGCAGGTCATTGAGGTTGTGCGTCAGTCCTCTGGACATCATCGCAAGCGCATTGATGAGAACACCCTAATCGAAGCCGACCTCGATATATGCGGCATGGATGGCGATGCCTTGATAGAAGACTGCGAGGAAGCGTTTGGCGTTACGCTCGTCACTGAAGAAGATGGCTATGAGAAAACTTTTTCCCTCGCTGAAAACGAGTTTCTTTTTAGCACTGAGGGCATAGATTACTTTGGTATCTGCCGCTTGATTCGCAGGATACGTGGCATTCCTGAACCGGTGATACGCGATTTAACCGTTGGCGAACTCCATGCTGTGCTGGTAAAGGCTGTGAAAGAACAAATACATCATGATTGAGTTACTTTAGCGTAGTGCGGGCATGTCCTCACATGCCCGTGCAGGCTGGCTTGAAGTTTAAACAGCCTGCCCACTCCCACGCTTAATCACCGGAACATCACCCGTATCATTCAGCGCACCCGGAAACGTCTTCAGCCACTGCGCGACTTTCTGTTTATTGATATTCACCACACTCATACCTTCCAGACATCCCCATAATTCTCTTGTATGCTGCGGCGTAATCACAATGCAGTCTTTCATGGCGCGGATTTTTACCGGCATACCGTTGATAAAGCCTGCACGGGTTAACCAGTCACCGCCCAGCAGAAGATATTTCATGTCAATGCGGGCATAGAGTTCGCAGCAGGCGGCACTGTCCTGCGGCGTTTCCGCGCGAGGATGGACGGGCGCCGCGTTGGTCTGGTTGCCGTGAAGACGGCGGGCGCTGTTTTTGCGTACCAGCTCGCGGTTTTCAATCATGCCGGTGAAAGCATCTGATTCTGTTTTGCAAACAGTAAACTCTGGCTTAAAATTCGTCGCAGCCATTTTCAACTCCTTTTCAGTTGTTGGTGGTTAGCGGTATGGGGGTGTTGCAGCACCTTCATATCGCGAATTCTTCTTTAAATATTCCTTGATACTTCCTTTGCCGTTCGGCGTAATTTCTGGTGACTATTATACAGGGCTGAATATAAACACAGCGGTTTTGGGTGGGGTAAATTTGGAATTTGCGAGGGGGATTCAGGAAATAGGGTTGTGTGCGGTAAGGTCATGTTTTTGCTGATTGTGGGTTGATTGGTCTGAGTTTTGCGAGCATCATCGCAATTATTTACCTTCTTCCGTAACGCGATGGCTTCCAGCAAAACTCTCGAACAGGCAATTGCCGACATCACTATCTGGCGCAAAGGCGAACAGCGTGCGCCGCATAAGCCTTTATTGCTTCTGTACGTGCTGGCGAACTATCAACAGGGGCATGCGAGACTGTTTGATTATGGTACCGAGGTCCATGAGCAGCTACTTAGCCTGTTAGAACGCTTTGGCCCACAGCGGAAGGCGCATTATCCGAATATGCCTTTCTGGAGGCTCAAAGGGGATGGGTTTTGGGATCTTCAAAATACTGAGTTCTGTTCAACCACGGGTAGCAAACAGCCACCAGTAAAAGAACTTGTGAAACATAACGTAGCAGGCGGGTTTGATGAAGAACACTTTGCGTTGCTGAATAAGAACAAAAATCTGATTGGCTCGCTGGCGCAGCAGATCCTTGAAGCGCACTTTCCTGAAAGCATTCAGGAAGAGATCGCGGATGAAATGGGCTTTGATATCCAGCAGATCCGTAAGGTACGCGATCCGCTTTTCCGCCAGCAAGTGTTGCGTGCGTATAACTACGAGTGCGCAATTTGCGGATTCAATATGCGGCATGATAACGCCTCCGTTGGACTTGAAGCCGCGCATATCAAGTGGAAGCAGTTTGGCGGGCCGTGCGAGATCCCGAACGGACTAGCGCTGTGCGCAATTCATCATAAAGCGTTTGATAAGGGTTCGATTGGACTGGATGAGAGTATGAGGATGCTGGTATCTGAGGCGGTGAATGGGGGCGGGATTGTTGGACGGCTTTTCTGGGATTTTGCCGGGAAGCAGATTGCGTTGCCAATGGTGAAAGGGAATTATCCAAGAGAGGGGTTTGTGGAGTGGCATCGTAGGGAGGTGTTTAGAGGATGAGTGCGAAGGCCGGACTCGAACCGGCACGTATTTCTACGGTCGTTCGCTTGTCTTACAAGCTCCTGTAATCCTTTGAATCAACTGGAAAAACAGGTAAAGACTTCGACATTTCACACTATTCAAAATCATGTGCAAAAGCCCTGACAAAATAGCTGGGGTGAACATGATTTACAAGCGAGATCGTTACTTAGTTTTAGATCCATGCGGAAACTATCTGGTGAGGATCGCCATACCAAAGTACATGCGTCATCTGTTCGGAGGAAGACATAACTATGTGAAGAGCACAGGCACACGCGATGTGCGCGAAGCCCGTCTCTTTCGTGATGCGGTTGCTCTGGAGTGGTTTAAGATTCGTAACCTGATAAAGCCACAGCGTGATCGAGGCTCGAAGGTAGAGCAAATCCTCAATGAACTACGTCAAGTTGGTACGTATGCACATGCAGCACCGGAGCCATTAAGCGCCCCTGTAATGAGTTGCCCTTCCCTCTTGAGGATGCGGGATCAATACATTCTCCAGTTCAGCGAGAAGCGCAAACTCACCACGCTATCAAAGACAAACAAGGCTGTAGAAGTGCTCTTAGAACATCTGAAAAAGCGCGATGTTCAGCTTCGTGACATTAACCGGACCACCGTTACAGGTTGGCTTGATAAGCTCAAGACGGAGAAAGCACCACAGACCATACAAAACTATGTCAGCGCACTGGCTCAAATCTGGGATCTGGCTCGTAACAGATATCACGATGCACCACAGGAAAACATCTGGCGCGGTCATGCGCTGGAGGCCAAAAGTAGCAAGGTGAGCTATGAGGTGTTTGAGCCTGGAGAATTGGCGAAAGTATTCGCTGTGATGGCAGATGATGAAGTGAAGTGGTCAACAAAAACTGGCCACCGCGTTAGAGTTTTTCCAGTATCGGTTTTCTGATTCGTTTGGCGTTAACCCACCATTATATTCGTGCGGTCTTAGTGCGC